>JBEGIR010000019.1 GCA_040224245.1 Puniceicoccaceae bacterium
TCCATGAAGATTTCCAGAATTTCTTCGTCGAGCTCATCCTCAACTTCTACATCCTTGGCAAAATCATCCTCTTTCACCTGAGGCTCGTCTGCACCCAGCGGAACAGTTACTCAAATTTCGATTTGTGGCGTGTCAAAAGGCATCGGCTGAGACCTTATCGGGCAGGTGGCGCTGAATGGTTTCAAAGAGGCGTTGCTTGCGAATGGGCTTGCTCAAGTAGGCATTCATGCCCGATGCAATGCACTTTTCGGCGGCGCCCTCAAGTGCGTGAGCGGTCAGGGCAATGATAGGCAGGGTGCTGTGTTTGGCGATGCTGCGAATGGATCGTGTGCAGGTGTAGCCGTCCATGATGGGAAGTCCGCAATCCATGAGCAGCAGGTCATAATTTCTCTGTTCGATCTTGTTCAGGGCATCGGCACCGTCCGGAGCCACATCCACCTGATAACCCTCCCGCTCGAGCATGAGGCGGATGATCTTCTGGTTCACCGCATTATCCTCGACCAGCAGCAGGGAGTAGAGATGGGGTGGCTTCTTTTGACTGCGTGGTGCTGTTTTCACATCGTCACCTGCAGTTGGCTTGGGAAACGCCAGTCGCAGGGTAAAGCACGTGCCTTCACCCTCACGACTTTCGAAATCGAGTTTTCCATTCATCAGGGTGATGATCTTCTGGCTGATTGCCAATCCGAGTCCCGTTCCCTCGTAGCGTCGCGCCTGCGAACTGTCAGCCTGGCTGAAAACTTCAAACAGGTGCTGGTGAAAGCTTCGTGGAATACCGATGCCAGTGTCCTGAACCTGAATCGTCACCTGGCATTTTGCATCATCGGGTTCCAGTAGAAGGCGCAGGCACACTTCCCCCTGATCGGTGAATTTGATACCGTTGCCGATGAGGTTGGTCAGCACCTGGACCAAACGGTTGGGGTCGAAACAGAGCACAACGGGAGCTTGTGCATCGCATTCGAAGCGTAGATTGATTCCCTTGCGTTCGGCGAGGGAACGCAGGGATTCGAGAACGTCGCGGCAAGTGGAGACGATGTCGCGGGACTCGACCATCAGGTTGGTTCGCCCCACTTCCAATTTGGAAAAATCAAGAATATCATTGATCAGTGCCAGCAGCGAGCGCGTGCTCTTGCGAATGATGCCGAGCAGCTGGTTTTGCTCCGCATTGAGTGGTGTGTCTTCGAGCAATTCGCTGGCCCCGAAGATTCCGTTCATGGGGGTGCGGATTTCGTGACTCATGATGGCCAGGAAATCTGCTTTTGCCTTCGCTGAGGCCTCCGCCTGGTTTTTGGCAATCTGGAGTTCCTGCGTGCGTGTGGCTACCATGTTTTCAAAATGAAACAATGTGCTGAGGTGGTTGAGGAAATAGTAGCAAAACCAGAGGATGATCAAAAATCCACCCGCAATGGCGAGCACCGAGGCATTGGAGAGGTTGCGCTTGTAGTAGGCATCGTCGGCAAGCAGGGTGAACTGCCAGGTGCGCTTACAGACCTCAAGTGTGCTCCGGATCACATAGAGATCCGTCCCCTCCACGCTTTCGATGTAGGCCTTGGATTCTTCCTCACCGAGAATACCACGGGGACCAATCGCGGAAAAGAAGCGTTCGGATGCATCCGTGACATCGTGCAGTTTGACGATGATGTCGTCATCCCGGATGTTTTGCCAGGCCCTTGCGAGCACGTCACTGATGTTGTAGGCGACGCTCATGACGCTGAAGCTTGACTGTTGCGGATCCACTTCAGGATCAAAGCGTGCACTGGGGTGATAGATGACCAGTCCCTTTTCGTCGTTGGTGCTCTGAACCAACTTGAGCGGAGGGGTGATTTGCGGTTCTCCGGTTTCGAGCAACTGCTGCATCACTGCATGCACCGGAGCATGGCTGAGCAGATCGAGTCCGAGCACTTTTTCGTTGCCCTGGATCGGATGAACCAGGGTGATCGGCAGGTAAAACGCTGCAGGACCCATCGGGAGCATACCGTTCTCACCTTGACGGGTGATTGGCACCGGACGCTGGTAGAGGGTTTCGAGGTGGGATTCGAAAGCTTCTCGCTGGTCATGCGGGATGAGTTTGCAGAGGTTGGCGACGCGGATGGATGGATCGTGCGAGAGCAGGGGTTCGAGGATGCGTTGGTACTGGGACAGATTGAGTTTGAGGCGGTCAGTTTCCTCCCAGGCGATATTGATCAGATTGAGGTCTTTCAACGTATCCAGCATGTTGCTTTCCACGGATTGCACCATGATCTGTTGGCGGTTCAGCAGGGTTTGGTGAATGCGCCGAATGTCCTGGTTGACCATGAAACTGTAGAGCGCCAGCATCCCAAAAATTCCGATAAATGCCCCACCTGCGACCGACCACAGCCGCCGGTTGGAAAATCCCTTGCGACTGCGCAAGCTGAACACGGCAGGAAAGGAGGCAAGGAGGGCTGCCGAGTTGCCAACGCACCAGATCAGTGCGGTGAGCGGTATGTTGCCCAAGTCCAGGCGTCCATGCACATAGATGCTCAGCGTGACCAGCAGCGCAATGACAAGGGGGATGCCGATCGCACTGCGAAGCAGCAGCAGGGGGATGGCGAAGCGGGCTACGAGTCGCTCGTGTCGGATGGCATACGATTTCAGGGAAAAATAGACCCATACCGCCTGGATCGCATTGCACGCTGCCATGGAAATCCACATCAGTGGATAGTCCGCATAGTTCACATCGCCGTGGGTGATGGCAAATTGCAGCATGGACAGCAGGCTGCCAGCGAAGATGCCAATTGCCACGACCGGACCCCAGAGCGTTACCGCAAGCAAGGCAACCGCTGCCGGAGGCCAGATGGGAAGATAGGAGATGGATTCTGTCGTGAAGGAGAGTGTCAGTAATGCAAGGATATAGTACGCAGCAGCTGCCCCGATGATTTCGAGGATTTTCCGGAAGAATGGAGAAACCGGTTTCATCAACAGCGTAGGAATGAGGAAGGCAGGTGCATGCGGAACAGGTGCATGGATCCCTTCAACAGGTCAAGTGTTTGGCATCATTGCCCACCGGATGATCGTCCAAATCGGGAAGAACTTGAGCATCGCACACGCGATCGACACTTTTCAGGGACACGATCCATCGCCAGTGCAGATTTGAGCCGCTTGCCGCATGGATGGAGTTACCACTGGATCGGTATCGTTTCAAAGCTATTGAGAAAGAATTCAATGTGTTCGTGATTGCCGACGCCTGCGGTGGAAATGCGGTAGACGAGGTTATCGCGCAGCACGATCAGAGTATTCAGCTGTGCGCTTTTGAGATAACTTTCGGACAGGGTGATGCGTGCGCGTCGGGCCGAAAACCCTCCCACGTTACGGTTCTCCTGAAAGGTAAGGGTGCCGCCATGTTCGTCAATGATGGACTGCACCGCATAGTCGAGCACCCGATTGGGGTTGCGCAGGTCGGACACTCCAGGAGGCAGGCGAGTGACTGTGATTCCATATTGGAAGGCAATGTGCCAGTATTCAAAGATGTGTACCGTAGCACTGCCCTGGGGCATCTGCATGAACTGGGTACGGTGCTTCCACTTGCCGGGAAACTTGGAGCGAAATCCAAGGGTTGGCTCCTCCACAGTGATCCATCTGTTCGGATCAAAGGCTTCAGATGCGAGGTTACCAGGATTGGCAGATTGTGAATCGCATCCCGCTTGAGACAGCAGGCAGAGCAGGGTCAGGCAAAGGAACAGAAAAGCATGGCAGTGAATGGGCGTGGAGGGATGGCGTGGACTGAAGCGCATGGAACAGACGGGATGAAGTCGCGGTACATTGCTGCCGCTGCGATAGGTTGAGAATAGGTGAATTTGCTCAAATGAGCAAGAGATTCAGCGAGGCATTCGGGGATTTTGCCTCAGTTTTTGCATGGTTTTTACAAAATCCAGCCAGTCACTGTGGGCATTTCCGAGGGGGAGCCAGGCACTCAGGGTGATGTGCAGGTTGGCCAGGGTCAGCGCGGAGGCGATGAAGGTAAGCGGCAGGGACTGATACACCAGCATCCCCAGCAGCCAGGCAGTCAATGCCACTGTCAGCGTCAGGCTCAGCAGGGGGGCGGTCAGGATGATGAGACAGGCTTGCAGCACAGACTGCACTTCGCCCTGGTAGTGAGTGGTTCCGGTGTGAGTGTGCTCCCGGTGCAGAGTGATCTCTATGCCAAACAGTGTGCCACTCAGTACTGGAGCATTTGCACCGATGTGAACTTCGACCGATGTTTTGCCGAGCAGGCGAGCGGGCAGGGCATGACCGAGTTCGTGAAGGAAAATGCAGAGCGGATAACTTGCGTGCAGCACCAGCCGAAATCCGAGAAACCCGGCAATCAGCAACAGGGGAATCCACTCGGGCGTCATGGGTGCAGCGCTAGGGTTTGACTGGTCTCTTGGAAGGTGCCCACTCAGCTCGGAGTAGCAGCTGGGAGCCGGAGGCGGGGCAGTTCTGCCAGGGCAGGGTGACGGCAGATGGTTTCGTAGATCTGCTCCGCGGACAGTCCATGCTGTTTGCGCAGTTCATCCACACTGGAGGCATGCTCCACAAAGCGGTCTGGCCAGCCAATGCGGCAGACAGGTGTGCATACATGATGATCGGAGAGCAGTTCCATCACCGCACTGCCAAAGCCACCATTGACGACCCCGTCTTCGAGCGTGACGATCAGGTTTGCGTTTTGGGCTTCAGTCAACAGCAGGCTGGAGTCAATCGGCTTGGCAAAGCGTGCGTTCACCACGCTCACCCGGATCTCATAGTGCTGTTCGAGGCGTTTGGCGATGCCACGCGCTACTTCGACCATGTCACCGAGTGCCCACAAACTGATCTCCCGTCCCTTACTCAGCAGTTCGGCCTTGCCGATGGGCAACAGTTTGGGTTCGGCCTTGATCGTTGCTCCCGTGCCACTGCCGCGCGGATAGCGGATGAAGCAGGGACCTTCATGGGCGATGCCAGTGGCAAGCATGTCACAAAGTTCGTCCTCATTGCGCGGTTGCATGAGAATGGTGTTGGGCACACAGCGCAGGTAGGCGATGTCGAAGAGGCCGTGGTGTGTTGCTCCATCGTTGGGGGAGAGTCCCGCGCGGTCCATGCAGAAGAGCACGTTGAGGTTCTGCAGGCACACATCATGAATGATCGGATCGTAGGAGCGCTGCAGGAAGGTCGAGTAGATCGCACAGACTGGCTTGAGTCCACGCGTCGCCGCTCCTGCGGCAAAGAGCACGGCGTGTTCCTCTGCGATCCCAACATCAAAATACTGGTCTTTCAGTTCATCGCGCAGGTAGCTGAGTCCGGTTCCGCTGGGCATCGCTCCGGTGATGCCGATGATGCGCGAGTCCTTGCGGGCGTGGCGCACGAGTGCGCGACCAAAGACATCCTGATAACTGGTCATGCCCGGAACCTTGCGTCCCGTTGAGCTGCCAGTCTTCACATCAAACGGACTCGTTCCGTGGAATTTTTCCGGTTCGTCAAGGGCCACGCCGCAGCCTTTACCCTTTTGCGTGATCACGTGCAGCAGCACTGGCACGTCCTGTTTTTTTGCAAATTCCAGGTATTCGGAGACGCGTTTGATGTCGTGCCCGTCAATGGGGCCGAGGTAGCGCAGGCCAAAGGTTTCAAAGACGGAGGATTCAAGGAACATGTCTTTGGTCTCGCGCATGGCCTTCCGGCCCAGGCGTCGGATGGAATCACCGCCTGGAATGTGACTGAGAAATTGGGATCCCGCATCGTTGATGCGGTTGTAGATCGGGTTTGTGATCAAGCGGTTGAGGTGGGTTGAGATCGCGCCCACGTTCTTGTCGATGGACCATTCGTTGTCGTTGAGAATGACAATCAGCCGCCGGGTGGCATTGGGAATGTTGTTGAGTGCTTCAAAGGTGATGCCGCAGGTGAAGGCTGCATCTCCACACACCGCCACCACATGTTCGTCACCTCCCATGCGGTCGCGCGCGCAGGCCATGCCCACGGCGGCAGAAAGGGCTGTGCCCGCATGCCCGGCACCGTAACTATCGTGCTCGCTCTCTTCGCGGTTGAGAAAGCCGCTCAACCCGCCGGTCAGGCGAATGTCATTGAAGCGCGCATCGTTACGCCCAGTCAGCAGCTTGTGCACATAGCCCTGGTGCGACACGTCAAAGACGAAGCGGTCCTTCGGCGTCTGAAAGACCCGGTGCAGCGCGATGGTCAGCTCGACGACGCCCAGGTTGGGGCCGAGATGACCACCATTCTGAGAGGTCACGGTGATGATCTTTTCCCTTATTTCCTGAGCCAGCACTTCGAGCTCCGCAAGGGAGAGGCCTTTCAGGTCGGCTGAGGATTGGATTTGCTCTAAAAACGACATTCCCTGATGCAGATGGATGCTTGGTAAAAAACGCTAAGACTGGACATCGATTTGCTCGAGTGCAAACCCGTCTTTGGTTTTTTCGATCTTTTGGATGCGCAGTTCGGCATCACCCAGTTGTTTGCGGCAGTGCTCCAGCAGCTCGGTGCCGCGCTCATACTGAGTGACGAGTTTTTCCAGTGGGGTATCACCCGCCTCGAGGGATTCCACAATGGATTCGAGCTGTTCCAGCGCGTCTTCAAAACTGAGTCTGGATTCGGATTCCTGGTTTGACATCGGTGTGGTTTGGTACGTGACTAGGCGTTTTGATTTGATTGAAATACAGTCAGAAGCGATCCATAGTGACGGTCAGAAACGACCTCCTCTTCTGTGGATGAAGGTTCTGTTTCTACCCATTTTTCGGCCGTCTTATCAATGTTGAATTCAATTACTATCCTATTTGGGGTTATTATTCTGGGCAAGTGGCTCACAGAATTTGTGCTCAATCGCCTGAACCGACGTCACATCCGGCATTGTCGCGGGATGATTCCCGAAGCCTTTCGGGAGGTGATGACCCAGGAGAGTTATGACAAGTCGGTCAGTTACTCACTCGACAAGTCAAAGCTGTCAGAATGGGAAGGAGTGGTGGACACGCTGCTGGTGGGAGTTTTCCTCTACATGGGTCTGTTGCCGTGGGTGTACAACTTTTTCTCGGGCTGGATTGGCGATGGCATCTGGTCCCAGAGCCTGGTGCTGCTGATGGTGATGGTATTTCTCAGCCTTTTTTCCCTGCCGATGGAGTGGTGGGAGCAGTTCAAACTGGAGAGCCGCTACGGGTTTAACAACTCCAACTGGAAGCTGTGGGTCAGCGACAAGGTCAAGGGTCTGGGGCTGACGCTGGTGATTGGGTTTCCCATGATCGTGCTGTTGCTGGCATTTTTCAGCTGGTTCCCCAAGACGTGGTGGATTTGGGGCTTTATCGCTTTTTTTGCCTTTCAACTCTTGATGGTCATCCTCTACCCGATGGTGATCATGCCGATTTTCAACAAGTTACAGCCGCTGCAGGATGGCAGTCTGAAGGACCGTCTGCTCGCACTGTCCGAGCGCACAGGGTTCCACGCGAAGACGATTCAGGTGATCGATGGCAGCAAGCGCTCGACGCACTCCAACGCATTTTTTACGGGCTTCGGCAAGTTCCGGCGCATTGTGCTCTTTGACACCCTGATCGAGCAGCTTGAGGTCAGCGAACTTGAGGCCGTACTTGCACACGAGATCGGGCACTACAAAAAGGGGCATGTGCCCAAAATGCTGATCATCTCCGCGCTCACGGGGTTGGCCGCATTTGCACTGCTCGGCTGGCTGGCAGGCAGTGCATGGTTCATCGAGTCCTTTGGCTTTTTCCGCCATGCGGAGGAAGGCGGCACGCTTTACAATCAGGTGGTTCCTTCGATCCTGCTTTTCACCATTCTCACGGGCTATGTCACCTTTTGGTTTGGCCCGTTTGGCAATACGATGTCCCGTCGCCACGAATACGAAGCCGACGCGTTTGCGAGTTCCATGATCAAGAGTCCCGAACCGCTCATCCACGCGCTGCGCAAGCTGCACGAAAAGAACCTCAGCAACCTCACTCCTCATCCGTTTTTCAGTCGCTTTTATTACTCCCATCCAACCTTGCTCGAGCGGGAGGACGCGTTGAACAGTCGCATGATGGAAGAGGTCGCGTCGCACTGATGCTGCCTTGATCGAGCTGAAACAACGTTCAAATTTCCGGGGGCGTTGGTTGCACGCACCCATGCGGGCAGTGACATCCCTCGGCATTGTGTTTGTCGTTGCGCTGTGGAGTCCGCTCGGGGGTGGGGCGGCAGAACCTCCGACTGCCATCCGCGTGCTCTCGTGGAACTTGCGCAACTATAATCTCAGCGACCGCTACCTCTACGAGCAGTACCGCAGGCAATACCCCAAGCCGGAATCGGAGAAAGCCGCGCTGCGAGCCGTGATCACTTCGCTTGCACCCGATGTTCTGTTGCTGCAGGAAGTGGGCAATGATCGCTTTTTGCGGGAACTGAGCGAGGACTTACGTCGCGAGGCAGGCCTGCAGTACAGCGCATTTGAAACCCTGCTGGCAGTAGATACCGAGCGCCGTCTGGGCGTGATGTCACGCATCCCATGGGTCCAGGTCGGCAGTGCACTGCCACCGGGAGCGAATTTTCCTTATCTGGGGGACAGGGTAGGGGTGAAGCGCGGATTGCTGCAGGTGCAGCCAGCGCTGCCCGGTGCGCCAGCACTGACGCTGCTCACCCTGCACCTCAAGAGCCGCTTCACCTCCGATGAACGGGATCCCGGCAGTGCCGAGCGCCGCGAGAAGGAGGCGCGCCTGATCCGGGATGCGCTGCGCGATCAGTTTGCAGCCGATCCCGACCGCGCCTGGGTGCTGGTAGGGGATCTCAACGATCATGCCGCCAGTCCCGCCTATGATCGCCTGACCGTGGTCAACGGTCAGCCTGTCATGCTGGAGATCCCGGTCATCGACCGCAGCGGTCTGAGTTGGACCTACCACTACGCGCGCCAGCGCCGTTACGAGCAAATTGATTTTCTCTTCGTCAGCCCCTCGCTGTACGATTCTCCCCACTGGCAGATCGAAGCGCTTATCGTGGACCACCCCCAGGTTCTGCAGGCCAGCGACCATCGCCCCATCCTCATCGATCTGCGCTGGATACCCTGAGCACCATCCGCAACCCCATCGCCCAATCGCCACCCCGTTCTCGTTGGATCTTCTCTCATGGCGATGTCCCCTATCGTGCGTAGGGCTCCCGCTCGCCGCGAGCCGCCGTTCCATCCCGCCACACCCTCCCCAAGCGATCAGTTCCCCGTAGCGGAATTTGGAAAAATTTCGACTCCTGGATACTCGAAAACCTCAACGGTTCCACCTTTCCCAGTAACAGGTTCAAGAACCACCTACAAAAAACCTGTTGCGCTCAGCGCATCCTGCTGGACTGGCCCCGCCAGTCCATCCAGTGAAGCACATCTGAACGATGTTCCAACTTCAGCAGCGCGTCAGCCATCTCCAACACAGAGCCAGCCTTCGCCATCAACCTGCATCTACTTGAAATTTAACAAATGCACCTGCGGTGCCCATATGACTTTGGTCCAGCCAAAGTCCCATATTTTCTGGGAAACAGAATTTCAATTCTGAACTAGCGAAAGGTTAAAGGCTTCGCCATCAGGTATTTCTCATTCGCCATCGCAGCTCCGCTGCACCCCTCATCATCTGAGAAATCTGGGCAATCTGTGGTTCAAATTCTATCTTTCTAAACCACAGATTTCGTAGAAAACACAGATAGAATTGAGTCGAGTCCCATCGCCCATAACCCAATACCGTTCTCATGGATCTTCTCTCATGGTGATTTTCCTATCTTACGTAGGGCTCGCGCTCGCCGGGAGCCGCCGTTCCATCCCGCCACGCCCTCCCCAAGCGATCAGTTCCCCGTAGCGGAATTTGGAAAAATTTCGCCCCCTGGACACTCAAAAACCTCATCGGTTCGATCTTTCCCTTTAACAGGTTCAAGACCCACCCACAAAAAACCTGCTGCGCGCAGCGCATCCTGTTGGGCTGGCCCCGCCAGTCCATCCAGTGAAGCACAGCTGAACGATGTTCCAACTCACAGCAGTGCGTCAGCCTTGCCAGGCAAGACCGATATTGAAAGAACCGAACTACGACATTTACTAACCACAAGGTGTCAACTTTTGATCAGGACGAGAGACCTGTCCCATAACCTATCGCCTATAACCTATAACCACCCAATCCAACACCGTTCGTCCTACGGACTCTCTTGATCCGGCTTCGCCGGAGCAGGATACACGTCGTCTCTCCGTGTAGCAGGTTCAAAAACAATCTCTTTTGTTCCGATAGGGGTAGGGATGGCTCATTGAGTTGAGCCACCCCTCCCTCCGAACCGGACGTGCGGATCTCCCGCATCCGGCTCTCCAGTCAGTGGTTTGCTCTTCGTAGAGACTGGAT
>JBEGIR010000020.1 GCA_040224245.1 Puniceicoccaceae bacterium
AGGAGACACCAAAATCACAACCGAGTCCGTAGCATTCCCATAATCATCCACAATGATCTGGTTCACGCCAAACAACCTCACCACACTTCCCTCTTCCGCTAATTCACAGGTCTCGCACTCCAGCGTGTGATAGTGAACAACGTGATGAATGCTTTCATTGCCTTGCAGGTAGATCTGGTCTTCATCAACGCTTTGAAAACGATCTACCACCGTGCCCATAACCTCGACGAATTTCCCATTCATCTCGGGCAGCAAGCGATTCTCCCCGGTCAATACGATCGGATCGACCTCCAAGTTTGCTTCGCCGGGAAGCGTCATAAACGACTTGAACACAGTCCTGTTTCCCAGCCCCAGCGGAATTCCCACAACCTCCACCTGTTGACCGAACTTCAAGTCAGTGTTCTCCTCATAAAGCACTCTCATGGAATGAGATCCATCCGTTCCGATGAAATACTCACCGGGCATGGCAAAGAGATTATGCAGGCGCAAACGCTGAATCCTGTTATAGTTGTTCGAGCGATTGTATTGAAGAATCGAAGACACCGAACCCGCAGGTAATGCGTCAACAGTTGCAGGTGCTTCTTTCAGCACAGTGAATTGATTGTGAGAATCTACCAGAACCGAAATGTGGATCTTCTGCCAGTTCTCGTCATAGGTCACTTCGCAGACCCCATTAATGGAGATGTGCGCATTGGTCTCGATTTTCCCCGTGTCCAAGTGATTGAACTTGCCCACAAACTGCCCGTCCGTGTTTTCAAACACCACTTCAATGGGTTCAAATTCCGCCCGAATCTCCCGAACAAAGCCCTGGAGTTCAACCCATTGGGAATCCTCCACACCGGTAAGGGCCTGCATCAGTGAGATGGATTTGCTCTGTAGGAGAATCGACGTGCCAGTCGGCTCAATGCTTTCCGCAAGAACGCTCGGCGAATAGTGCACTCCCCGTGTTGCGCCAAGAACTCGAATGACATCCAGATGTTTGATCGATGTAGCCTTGGCATGCTGGGATTGGGGGATGTCAACCCGCACCCCTCCACTTGCATCTTGCAGATACAGAAATCTCCCTTCCGGATCCACATAGGTCACTGCACCCGAAAGCCTCACCTGCAACTGTGCTTCAGCATCTTCCGGACTCAAATCCATCACCTGTTCGCTCATGCGAAGCAACCAGCTTTGATGACGCTCCATCGCTTCCGAATCACTTCCCTCGGAATAGGCGTAGTAGAGATTTGCATACGAGTCATTCCCAGACTGAACACGTTTGGTACCCCATAGTTCCAAAACCCTTCCCACTTCAAGCGGAAGGTTTTTCTGCAAGCGAAATTGCAGTTGCCCCGACCCATCATCCAGCGTCACCACACCATTCTCAGAAAACGACAGGACTTCCGCACGAACGTGGAAGGATTCTCCGTCTGCGAGTGATTCCAGCTGCGAAAGCTGCATCACCTCCATCGCCCTGGTGGTACGGTTCAGTTCATCGGCCAGAGCAACCTCCATCAACGAAGGAACCCACAACGCATATCCGCTGCCCGTCTCATCAAACGGCACCAAAACCCCTCGGATGCTGACCCAACGCCCCGCAAAACTGGGAATGACATTGTTCGCATCCAAATACACACGCGTCACAACTGATTGGTCCTCAAGGATTCCATTCAACAACAAATGCCGCTCATCCACCAGGGATTGATCAAACACAAACATCTGGAGTTCCACATAGTGGACTTCGTGTTTGAAATAATTCTTCATGGACCGGGTGTCAGGTCGAAGAGTCGGGACATCACTCAACCGCTCATAGTCAACCCGATGCGACTCAATCCCCCTGATCGGAACAACCTCTCCGGTGATTCGGTAGTGCTGCCCCGTTTGAAACTCGAAATTTCCAATATGTGGCAGAAACCCTGCCCTATAACCATCATTCACCCACAGCAACTCCCAATGTGGGTCATAGTATAAGACAAAGACCTGTAAATTCAGCTTCCATGTTTCCTCGCTGCCCTTGTTCTGATTGATGGAGTCCCAAAAATCAGAGATCTGCGAAATTGTCCTCCCAGAATCTTCTACGTTCGAAACCTCCAGAAAATCAGAGCTGCCCACCCACAGCTGGGATTCTTCCAAGGTCATTCCAGGCTCAAACGCCAACAGCCCGCGCCCTTTCACCCAGTCTCCCTGCTTTACCTCAAGATCCGACCCTTCCATCCCCAGCACCCGACACGGGATTCTCGCACCCGCAGCTACTAGATGAATCAGATAGTGAATCCCGTCCTGTTTCTTGACTCCATCGACAACCCCTTCGAACGTTACCATGGGGTTGCGCGGGACCTGATTCAGATCCGGAGCCAGACTCCCCATCTCAAGAAATTCCACCTCAAAGCGGGGTTCCACTTCCAGAAACCGTAGCGTTTCACTGTTCAAACCGTCAGTCGAATGCAGTGTGCCAGAGATGCGATACCATCGGTCGGCGGCAACCTCTCCATTGAGTGCACTGCATGGAATGAACGCCGTCCCATGTTCGTCGGCAATCCACAACAAACCCCAGGTCGGATCCCAAAATTTGACGTAAACGACGAGATCCATTTCCACCTCGCCAGGTTTCTCTCCCTCAGTTGTCAGATACTGCTCAAGTTGATGAGCACTTGAAATGCCGAGTGCATTCACGACTTCACCTGAGACCACACTTCCGCAACCCAGCAAAAGCGCAATGCATGCGAGCATCGTCCGGAATCGAGCAAAGATTGGCTTCGACTTGAGTCCAGACGATCCTTTGAAGGAATTCCTTTCTGCAAGGTATAAACCTGCAACTGTCATGACAAAACGTGAATGAAATGTGGCTTGCAACGTGGACGAGATTCTTCCCCACGCACCCAATCACTCCATCGTCCCCGATTCCTCTGACCTGAAGTGGAATTCGCCATGAACCGGAGTTTTCTCAGCAATTCACATTTCCATAGCAGTGTTTTTACAGCTTACCAAACCCAAACTTTGCCCCGTCATGCACCGCAATATCACCCGACACAAACAACCCTTCCCGTTTTCCGGCATTGATGACGACCTGGAAATGCCTCGAAGGGGATACATCTGGAGTGAATCGAAAAAGGCCTATCCCATGCGATCCGCCACAAAGAGACGGTAATTGCGCTGACGGGAACCCGCATGCACCTTTGCTGGAACGGTGCGAACTCGAAATTTCGCCTGCCTCAGGCGTCTCTCAAAGCGTTCGTCCGGTCCGGCGGACCAGAAGACGGCACGCCCGTCCGGACGCAGTGCCTGATGAACCTCACGCAATCCATTGAGGGAATACAGGGATGCATTGGCATCGTGCACCATCGCCACCGGTCCATTATCAACATCCATCAAAATGACATCCCAGCTCGCTGCGGGCGCCTGGCGAATACACTCACCGACTTCGGCGATGCGCAGCTCCACACGCGGGTCGTCCAACAAAACTCCGTTCAACTTCCTCAACGGACCGCGGTTCCAATCCACAACCGCTTCCACCAGCTCCACAACCTCCACCTGTGCCTGCATCGAAGCACCCTCCAGCACACTGCGCAGGGTAAACCCCAAACCCAGTCCACCAATCAGAATCCTGTCGCAAGAACCCCTGCCCCGCTGCTCCATACCCAATTCACCAAGCTGCTGTTCGGATGCATGTGCGCGGGAATCCATCAATTCCTGCCCATTCATGCTGATGGAAAACGCTGTATCATGCTCAAAGAGCATCAACCGTCCACCCGGCAATACCGCCTGTCCAAGCTTGATCCGTGGTTTCATTGCTTCAGACGCAAGCGGGTATGATCCTGCGGGTCAAGAACGGGGAATTGTAAAACTCTGGCGAAATCCAACGAAGCACATTTACCTATCCGATTCAGATGATGAAATGCGTCAAGTTTTGAACCTCTGCGTCGATACCTAAATATAGGTAATTCGATGAGGGTTTGGACATGGGTAATAGTGTATTGGGTGGCTGCATTTCATGCGACCTCGCTCGCAGCGTGGGATGGAATGGGTGAGCCACTGGTGCATCGATTCCATGTTGAAGAAACTCATGGGGTGCAACACGCGATTGATTTTGCTCAAAATGAGCACGGAATGCTTTTCATCGCTTCCGAAGAAGGATTGATCGTATTTGACGGAGAGCGTTGGCTGCGCATCCGCGATATAGCAGGTAGCATCAATTCTGTAGAAGTGGATGCGAACAACCGCATCTGGATTACCACTTATGAAAACTTTGGTTACCTGAAGTCCAGTGATGGCAAACATTGGGAATTTCAATCTGTCTCCCACTCCAACCAACACCAGCTGCAAGAGCTTCACTCCTGGAACGGAATCCACGCACAGCCAGATGGTTCCGTTATCGTCACAGCCGGTGGTGGCGTCATCCGCATCACCGATGAAGAAAAGCTCCAAGTCTGGAAGGGTCCAGGTTACTACTACGATGTATTCCAAATCGGAGATCGCCGCTTCGTGATTACCGACTATCCCGTCGTCTCCGAAATGCTGGAAGAGGGTAGCCTGAAGCCGATTCCGGAAGCGGAGTGGATTGCCGGACTCTCCGAAGTTTACCACGCCATCCCGTTGTCCGGCGGTCAGGGGGTGTTGCTGCCCAGTCTCAGTTCGGGAGTGGTGCGCTTTGACGGCACCACGTTCTCCCCCTTTTTCCAGGAACCCGAACGCTGGCAGAACATCTCGTTTCTCAACGGTCACGAACTTCCAAATGGAAATATCGTGCTGAGTACCCGCACCAACGGACTTCTTGTTTTCAACGGGAATGGTCATCACCATGGAAGTATCCGACAGGCCGACGGAACCGAATTTGACCGCACTGGCATCATCTTTCTCGACCATCAGGCGGGAACTTGGATGGCTCACGGCTCCGGGATCTACCGATTTCAGCTCGCAGAACCCACCTCCCTCTACCACCATCGGCACGGCATCAATGGAAGCGTGAGAAGTATCGAGCAGTGGAATGGCAGGCTCTTTTTTGGAACCGATCACGGACTCTACACCCTGAATCCAGATGCGAACCCCACGAGCGAAAAACCCATGCAGCTCGTCGATGGAATCGACTCTGCCGTGTGCCTGCTTGCCTCAGAGGACGGGTTATTCATTGGTGGAAGCAAGGGACTGTATCTGCTGCAACCGGATGGACTGGATCGCATTCACGATGTCGATTCAACAGGCATCGTTCGCCACCCCAACGACCCCGACCAGCTCTTCGTGGGCGGGTATGGAGGGTTGTACCGCATCGTTCGCACCGATTCGGGTTGGGCAACCGATCAAGCCATTGGGGAAGCCATTCCACTCTATGGCATCGTGTTCGACGCGCAGGAAACCCTATGGATGCGCACCGGATACAGCAGCGTGGCCTCTTGGAGTCCCAACTCGGGCAGCACCGACTGGACGTGGTACGGAGCCGAAGCGCAGGTGCCCAATGAATGGATCAATATCGCCGTCATTGAGGGAGAGATCCGCTTGCTGACTTCCGTGGGCGTGCTGAAGCTCGATGCCAACTCCCGGAAGTGGAAGATTGACTCCACACTCGAATATTTCCCTGGGGAGGCACACCTGCATGACTCCAATGCAGTGGTTGGAAATGCCGATGGCAAACGATGGATCGCCCGGGCACAGACCCATTTTGACCTGCTGCCCCACCCTGAAATTCCGTTACTGCCTGCATTGCATCAACTCTATGTTGGAAGTCAGTTCCGCGCGGAAGCCGTCCGTATTCTGGAAAACGGAGATATCTGGGCAGGCAACAGCGGAGGTGTGGCACATTTTGAGGCCCGATCCTCTCTCATCCATACTCCAATCACCAAGCGGGCCTATGTGCGGCGCGTTGAGAATCTTGACACGCGGGAAGTGCTGTTTTCCGGCTACGACGGGCGCGATCCCAACCTCAGCCTCAGTGTTCAGCATCGCGCATTGCGCTTCTACCTCGGAGGCAACGACTATACGACCATCGGATCGAATCAAGCTGCCCTGAATATCACCCCGATGATGCGTAATTGGCAGTGGTTCCGCTCCGAAACGGTTCGGGATTTCACCAACCTTCCCTATGGTTCGCTCACACTCAACGTTCGCATGCGAAACCAACTGGGTGAAATGACAAACGAAAGCGAATACCATTGGGTGATCCCAACCCCGTGGTATCAAACCCAGCTGGCCAAGCTCGCGTATGCAGCGCTCGCTGCACTGTTCATCGTCGGCATTGTCTACTGGAATGGAAGACACCTGAAACACCGCAATCAAGTGCTCGAGCAAATGGTGGAAACCCGAACGGCAACCATACGACAGCAGGCAGACTCCCTTCGCATCGCCCTTGAAAAGGAAACTCATCTCGCGCGAAAGGCCGAAGCCGCTGCCTTGGCCAAAAGCCAGTTCCTTGCGAACATGAGCCACGAAATCCGCACACCCATGAACGGCGTGATCGGAATGTGCTCTCTACTGAAGGACTCCCCGCTCGATATGCGCCAGCGCGACTACGTGGATACGATTCGCAGTTCTGGAGAGAGCCTGCTGACCATCATCAACGATATTCTGGATTTCTCCAAAATTGACGCGGGAAAACTCGAACTCGAGTCCATTCCCTACGACCTCACTCACCTGATCGAGGATGTGCTCGATCTCATGGCGATTGAAGCCCACCGAAAAAACCTGGAGCTGGTCTATCAAATCGAACCCGACGTGCGCTGCAATCGCCTTGGCGATCCGACGCGCATTCGCCAAATCCTCATGAACCTCACCTCCAATGCCATCAAATTCACCGTCACCGGAGAAATCGTCGTGCATGTTCGCAATGGAAACGCAGTTGGAGAACTGTATTTCAGTGTGAGCGATACTGGCATTGGCATGGATGAAACCACCATTTCCCAACTCTTTCATCCCTTTGTGCAGGCAGATGTCTCCACCGCACGACGCTATGGAGGGACCGGGCTGGGACTGTCCATCTGCAAAATTCTGGTGGAATTGATGCAGGGGAAAATTTGGGCCGAAAGCGAAGTGAGCATGGGAAGCACGTTTTATTTTACGCTGATTAATCCAGAGGACCCTGAAGCTCCAGATCCCGGGTTTCCAGATCATTCCCTTCGGAACTGCCGCGTGCTCATCGTAGACGACCACCCCATCAACCGCATGATGCTGCAGCAGCACTGCACCGAATGGGGCATGACCGTCGACGAAGCCAGTTCCGCCGATGAGGCACTGGCCTTGATGAGAGCACGTGCCGACTATCAGCTCTTGCTGACCGATCTCAACATGCCCGAAAAGGATGGATTTCAACTGATCGAAGCACTGGAGGAACTGCAACTGTCAGCACCTCCAAAGATCCTGATCCTCTCGTCATCGATTTACTCCGCACAGGACCGCATCCGTTCCCAAAAGGCGGACTACACGCTCGCCAAGCCGATCCGCAAACATCAGCTTCACGATACTTTGCTGCACCTCTTTGGCAATAAGTCCCAACACGGCAATCCCGACACTCCCACACTTGAATCTCCGGACAGACTCGAATCCCCGCAAGTGAAGGTGCTGCTGGTCGAGGATAATCAGGTGAACCAAAAGGTTGCCCTGCTGCTGCTCAAACGACTCGGATACTCCGCTGACCTCGCAGCCAATGGATCGGAGGCAGTGGAGTGCTGCCAGCGCCAACCTTACGACGTGGTGATCATGGACATCAACATGCCCGAAATGGATGGTCTTGAGGCAACTCGCCACATTCGGAGCATGCAACACATCGCCCGCCAACCTTACATTCTCGCAATGAGTGCGGCCGTTTCCAGGCAGGATGCCTCAGAAGCTATCGCCGCAGGAATGGATGACTACATCCACAAACCCGTCAAACTGGAAGACCTCTCAAAGGCATTTCAACGCTACCACGCCCACACCACCCAACAGTAGCGGGAGCTTCCAGCTCGCGCCCCCAACAGTAGCGGAAGCTTCCAGCTCGCGCCCCATCAGTAGCCGAGCTGGATGTGGAATTTGGCTAAAGTGGAAAAATCTATCGGGTTTTCGTCAAGATCACGTTCATTCTTCCCTTACGGAGCTTCCAGTTCTTTCCAATCACCCCCACGCAGGCCTCTGATCATGCACCCCCCACGACATCCAGCGCACTCAAACGCTGCAGCTTCCGGGGATTGCGCTGTATGAAGACCCGATCGATCTTTCCGTCTGCGACCGCAAAACTGATGACGCTTTCGATGCGTCCATGCAAAGACAGCACCAGTGTCGGTAAGGCGTTGCTGGTGCAGAGCTTTTCCCGAAAGACCACTCCACTCTTTTTTTGCTTGTTGGAAAGTCCCACAAAAAAGCGGGATACCTTGTCGTTCGAACTGACAATGCGGCGGGCCGCCGACACGACTCCGCCTCCGTCCGTGTGGAGCTGCACATCCTGCGCCAGCATCGACCGCAGTGCTTCCAGGTCTCCTTTGGCACAGGCGTGCGAAAACGCAGTGAGCAGGCGTTGATGCACGCGTGCATCCAGTTCGTATCGCGCATGACGGGTACGCAGTGCGCTGCGAGCACGCGAAAGCAGTTTGCGACAATGCGACGGAGTTTTTCCGATGCCTTGCGCGATGTCCTCAAATCCAAATGCGAAGACTTCGCGCAAAATCAGAACCGCCCGCTCCGCCGGACTCAAGTGTTCCAGCGCGAGCATCATCGCCAGCGTGACAGACTCGTCCACCCCGACCCGATCCAGCGGTGAATACTCATCCATCAGCCAGGGTTCAGGCAGCCAGGGTCCCACATAACACTCCCGCCGGGAGCGAGCGGATTTCATGCGATCCAGTGCGATGCGCGAGGTTACTTTGAACAACCAGGACCTCGGAGCGGCAATTCCGATTCGCTCCGCCTCTGATAACTGGTACCACCGAAGAAACGCATCCGAAACCACATCCTCTGCTTCACTCCTATCTCCAAGCATGCGGTAGGCAAAGGCTTCAAGCTCGCTGCGATGCTCGTCGATATGTGCTTCAAGTGCCGACATGCCCACTATCTACACCTCAATCGCAACCATTGCACAACTCTGATAATGTCCCATCGCACGCTTCACGACAGGGAAAACTTGTGCAGATGCTACGACCAGCGCGATCTCCACCACGGTTTCCAGTCCGTAAGCCTTCTCGATTTCGCTTCGCAGCGGGTTGGGATCCGCCTCTCCTGCCAGAATAGCCCGGACAAAGGTTCGAACCATTTCCAGTTCAGGTGGCAAGGCCTTGCTGGCATCTAGCACCTTGCGAATCCGTTCCGCATCCAGGCCGCCTTCCCTGGCCATTCGAACAGCCAACTGCAGGCAGGGGCCACAGTCTACCATACGGAAGGCAGTCAGCTTGGCGGTGAAATACACCTCCGGATTTGCATGCTGACGAAACGATGCCATGGGAAGGAAGCGCTCAAACACTTCGTAGGCTGCTGGCGATGCCGCCAGCATTTCTTTCATGTAGGTCGTATCGTACTGATAAGCACTTTCAAAGCCCTGAATCTCCGAAAGCTTGGTTTGAATATCGAGTTGTTGTGTCATCGAACCTTATGACGAGGTAAAGCGCATAGTTGTGACACCTCTCCATGCAAAATCACAAATAGCTGCTCGATGGATACCCAAGTCAGCCGAAAAACACGCTCGCACCGAGCTGATCCAACGGTTCAGCCGGTGCGAAAATCGTGCTCAAGTGTTATTTGGGTTCTGATTCCCCCAAGGATTGCGTGTGCAATCCCTTGCCGCCCGACAGTTCAAAAATCACGGAACCCATTCCATCCACGACGCCCGTTCCCGTGCAAGTTCCTTCGCTGGCGGAGAACTGTAGCTGGAAACGACCGGAAAGGGGGTCTGCTCCACTGGTGACCCAGGTTCCTTCAAAGACGGGATCGTCTCCTCCGGTCGCCAATAATCGATCTGCCCGGAACCAGCCCTGCTGGCCAGCGGAATTTCTCCATTCCCCATACAGCCGGTGATTCCAGAGCACTCCCTCCCATGACTGCATCGGAGCCAGTCCGGGGACAGCCTGAGTGGCTTCACCCACCCAAAATCCGTCTACGCTTAATGGCGTGGAGTCCACCGCAAAAAAAGCCTCCGTTGCAATCGGTTCAAGACTGGTGAGGCGTGCCTGCAGGGAATATACCCCTTCACGACTGACCACGTATTCATCCACTTCGTAGGTCAGCGAGGCCCCGGCTTCGATCACTTCACTTCCCATTGCAGCAATGAAATTCTTGTTCGCAGACCAAGTCCACAGGGCATTGCCGTCGGCATCTGAAACTCCAAAATCAAAGCGTTGGCCCGATGCAAAATCCAGCACAACTGCGGCTTCAGTCGGATTGCTCACCGATAGGGTCATTACGACGCGTTCGCCCGGTGCGTAGATGCGCTTGTCGGTATGCGCAACCACTTCAAGGGAGTTATTCGACGGAACAGACTGCACCGGGGTCGCCGCATGGGCCAGCCACGAGAGACTGAACAAGATACAGGCCAGGAAGGTTTTCATGATTCTTTTCGATTAGGAATTGGACTTAAGAATAGCAGGGTCGCAAGCAAGGTGCTTCAGCCGCCCTTTGCGTTCATACTCACTTTGATCCAGACTACCCCAGTTGCTCTCGAATGGATGCAGTTTTTTTACACCGTGAGCGAAATCCCCGCCTCTTTCCCAGCATCGTGCACGAATCTCGCATTTTCATTTGATCCGTTCTCCGGCTTGAAGTGTCTGGAAAACCAGCAAGACCAAACCCGCAAGATTGGGCTTTCGCCCCTGTCATCCCCATTTCACCCGATTCTATGAATATCCCACCCGTAGTTCTGATTTCCCTCGCCATATTGGTAGGTCTGCCGTTTGCACTGCCCGCCAAACCACGACTCGTCGTCACAACCGATATTGGAGGCGATCCCGATGACATGCAGTCGTTGATCCGGTTGTTGGTTTTCTCCAACGAATTCGAAATCGAAGCACTGGTGGCCTCGGCAGCTGGCATCCCGGGTGAACTCGAAAATGCCATCACCCGTCCTGACATAATCCACTCCTTCATCGACAGCTACAGCGATGTCTATCCGAACCTGCGGGCATACGACCCCGCCTACCCCAGCCCCGAGTTACTGCGCCAACGCGTTGTGAGCGGAAATCCGGAGCGCGGATGGGAACAGGTCGGTGCAGGCAAGGATACACCGGGTTCAGACGCACTGCTGAGCGCCATGCTCAAACCGGATCCACGCCCCCTCAACATCTCCATCTGGGGAGGGCAGACCGATCTTGCCCAGGCACTGTGGAAACTGAAAGAAACCACCAGTAGTGAGCAGTATCGGCAGACCCTGAATCAGCTCCGCATCTATGACATTGCTGACCAGGATGGCATCTTCGAGCAGATCTCCCAAAACCATGCCGGACTCTTCTACATCCTCAACCTTGCCCCAGAAGGTCGCGACAGGCGCGAGTCCGCCTTTCGCGGAATGTACCTCGGAGGGAATGAAGACCTCACGTCGCTCGAATGGATCCAAACCCACGTGAGCACACAGCACGGCCCCCTCGGTGCGCGCTACCCCACTCAAACCTGGACGGCACCCAATCCACACGGTGTGATGAAGGAGGGGGATACCCCATCTTGGTTTTACTTTCTCGACAATGGCTTGCACAACCCTGAGCAACCTTCCTGGGGAGGTTGGGGTGCACGCTTCCAACCGCATGCCAACGGACACTATGTCGATGCCATCGATACGGTGAACGACATCTCAAGTGCAAGAGCGACCGTCTGGCGCTGGAGGGAAGATTTCCAGCGTGCGTTCGCCGCCCGCATGGATGCATGTGTGATCGGTACCCAGGCCAATCATGCACCACAACTGCATATCACTGCATTTCCCGAAGCTTTTCCTCGCTTCACCCTGCATCCGGGCGAAACCCGAAGTCTCGATTTGCGAAAATCCACCGACCCCGACGGACATGCACTGCACGCATCCGCCTGGATTTACCCCGAAGCGGGCGATCCTGGTGTTCAACTCACGCTTGAGAATCCCCAACCCCTCGTGCTGGAGGTCACGGCATTACCCGAATCCATGCCCGGACTGAGCCACCTCATCCTCTGCCTCAGCGACGATGGAAGCCCACCGCTCACGACTTATCGGCGCGTTAGGGTCGAAGTCCAGATGCCTTGAATGCCGAGTTCGGATCTGTGGTGCAAGTGCTACCCTCCTTTTCATGACCAGGGCAGGCTGAACTTTATACCATCATCGAAGCAAAAACATCCCGAACCATGTGTCATTTTTTTGTAAAAATCACAGGAAAGTCCATTGACAAGATCTCCTTCGATCCATGCAATTCAGCCACTCTTTATTGCATGTAGGTATCACAATTATGAACAACTTTTCCTGGTCCCTCATTGCATTCCTATTCCTTCTTCACACCGTATCCGCGCAACTCGTGGTTCAGTTTGCACCTGATGCGTTCGGAGGAACCACAATCCATGGTTCTCTGCAGTCCGGCACCCTGACTACCCGATACACTCCGCGCCTACCCTTCCTCAATCAGGGCGTTGCCCATTGGGGCTTATTGGGAGACAACATTCTGGGCACCTATGATTTCACAGGTACTGCCAATGGAAACAGCATCTCCGGGAAACTCTGGATTTGGGAAACCCATTCCCAATTTACCGGATTTGGCATCGATCTCAAAGATAGCCTGGGGTCGAATATCTCGTTCGATGAGATCAACTCCATCGTCTTCACCGCATCGGCAACCTCGCTCCGGTTTGATGCCATTCGCTATCACGACCCACAGTCCTTTCACCAGCTACTACCGCTGGGAACGTCCCTGAATGCCAACCTTTCCGCAATTCCCGAACCCTCGACCTATGCCGCACTGCTCGGAGGGGCATTTCTCCTGTTGATCGCTTACCGCCGCTTCCGCCTGCAACGGCGCAGCGCCTGACAGCTTACCCCTCATCGTTTGCCGCAAATCCAGCGTTGCGCATCAAGCAGCACCGCTATGGATGCAAACGAACGTGAGTCGCGGAATTTCTCTGAAACAATTGGCAACACTGCTGCGTCCCAGTCAGAAGCACGGGGATGTATTTGGTTCTGGCACCATCATGCTCGCCAGTTTTCCAAACTCACATCGCCCAACCGATCATCATCTCAACCACAGCATTCACCATGTCTGACAAAAATATCTGCTCTCATAACGCCTCCTGTTGTGCCCCCATCTGGTTCGTTGGCTGGCTCTTCACCATCGGCTTCATTCAGGCCAGCTTCTGGAAGGCCGTGCTGGCGTTTCTTGTGTGGCCGTATTTCCTCGGTTCTGCGATTGCCTCCCTGCTGAGCCAGACAACCTGAAGGGTGGCGAAGCCTAAATGGCAGTAGCGCATCGTAAACGGGCAAACGTAGATTCTTGATTTCGGGTTGAGATCGCGGGTATTCTGGCGAAGATTAGTAAGGTGACTTGCAACACCTGCTTTTTCACTTTTCGCAGCTTTCTCAAATCAAACCTTTCCCGTTTGCATGCTCAAAGGAATCACGTTTTCCGACCTGCATTTGCTCGCAGGCCGACAGAAAGAAAAACACTGGGAGCCGTGGATGCGCCGCTGGCGCAGTGACTACGATCTCTGCATTCTCAATGGCGATATTTTTGATTTTCGCTGGTCCCGGGAGCGGGATCGCATCCAATCCATCCGCATTGCAGAAGCCTGGCTGCGCCATTTGCTAGAACCGCGTGAGCGCGCCCACTTTGTCATCTTGCTGGGCAATCATGACTCCTGTCCACACTACCAGCTATTGCTCAAACAGCTCAGTGACGACTATGAGCACCTTCACTGGGAAGAACACTGGTGGGTGTTGGGAGACAAAATTTTCCTTCACGGGGACATTCCCGACCTCTCCGGTGAGCTGGAAACATTGCAAGCCTATCGCGCCCATCACAACGGCCTGAGCATGCAGCCTCCCCACCCGATTCGACACTGGTTTTACAAGAGCGCAACGCGCGTGGGCATCACCGGAACGGTTCCACGTGTACTGCCCTGGCGAAAGCAGTGTCTGCGCACGGATATCTTTCTGCAAAATCAACTCGGGTCCCGCTACGATGCCATTCGCGATGTGTATCTCGGCCACACTCATGTGCATTTTGCCGATTACGAACACCATGGCACCCTCTTTCACAACTGCGGTGCCCCTTTTCGCGGAGCGCGCTTTCGACCTGCCGAATTCCAATTTTCCGACACACAGTGGCAGGCCTCCAGGCAAAATCCCCTCGGTGTGGAGCTGTACCGGTATTAGGGTGGAGGGTTTCGCACTGATTCTCAGCAATTATCCTGCTCTATTGCGGCACGAAAGTCACGACGCTGCACAATTCGTCGGCATTTTTCCTAAACCTGTGCGCAAAGGTTCCGACTATCATCTCAAAGGCAGTAAACACGCTGTCACAATGAGACTTTGCATCCATGGATAAAACGTTGCGCCTACTTGCGGTGGATGACAGCCGCATCATTCGGCTGAAAATCAAACAGGAATTTGCCGACAAGGGATTTGAGGTCTTTGAGGCGGAAGATGGACAGATCGCACTGGACCAACTCGCAGAGGTGCAGCCTGATGTCATTACCATGGATATCGACATGCCCAACATGAATGGGTATGAGGCCACCGCCAAAATCCGCAGGGGCGAGGCCCCGTTTGCCAAGACCCATCCTGAACTCTGCTCCGTCCCCATTGTCTTCCTGACCGCCAATGATACTGACGAAGAGCGTCAAAAGGGATTTGAGGCCGGTGCCACGGAATTTGTGACCAAGCCATTCTTCCCGGGAGAATTGGTGGCTTATGTCAATATCGTGCTCAAGCCCGTTCAGAATCTCAAGGGCGCAACGGTGCTTGTGGTCGATGAGAGCATCACGATTCGCATGATTGTGAAATCTGGTCTCAAATCCCGAGGAATCCAGTTGCTCGAAGCCACCAGCGGTGCCGAAGCGATGCGATTACTGGCAGATCCATCCCATACCGTGGATTTGGTGATCACGAGTTACATGATGACCCAGATGGATGGGGTTGCCTTGTGCCAATCGATTCGGAATGATCTCCGCCAGAAGACGTTGCCAGTCATCGTAATGTCAGGATTTTCAGAGAAAAAACACGTCGTCAAAATGTTCCAGGCGGGGGTCACGGATTACCTCAGCAAACCCTTTATTTTTGAAGAATTGCACGCTCGGGTCGATCCACGTCTGCATGTGCAATCGCTGCAACGGGACTTGCGCCAAATGGTCGGTGAATTCAAACAGCTGCACCGCAAGAGTTGACTTCAGCAGCAACCTGACAACCCACCAGGGTTGGAAGTTGCAGCTCCAGATTAAGGCCAAGCTTCAGCTCTGCAGGGCAAAGCGTCGCTTCATCCAGAGTGCCAGCATCAGTCCGATGACCAGCAGTATCGTCAACAAGTAGAGGCTGAGCTGATAGCTCCCAGTCGCCTGCACGACTGCAGTGTTGAGCATCGGTCCCACGATTCCTGCACAGGACCATGCGGTCAGAATCCATCCAAAAACCGCCGCCATGGCATGCACTCCAAACAGGTCACTGATGTAGGCGGGCATCGTGGAAAAGCCACCACCATAGCAGGTCAGAATCACAAATGTCAGCAGCATGAACAAGGCGGGAACGGAAGCACTATGGGCCAACAGCGGAAACGCAACCAGCTGCAGGACAAAAAAAACAACAAACACATTTGCACGCCCCAATCGATCCGAGAGGCTCGACCAGAAAATGCGACCCAGTCCGTTGCATACCGAAATCCCCATCACCAGAATGCTCGCAGCACCGGCTGACAGGTGCACCATCTCGTATCCCATCTTCTTTGCGGTGGCGATCAAGGCAATGCCACAGGTGGCATTCAGAAATAACAAAAACCAGAGTCCCGCAAACGCTGGCGATCGCACGAGTGCTGCCAAGCTGTATTCCTGTTGTTCTTTCCCAGCAGTCGCTTCCCGCAAGGCCGATGCCTGCTCCGTTTTCCCAGCCCCACCAGGAGCGGCGAGCACCAGCGCACTCGGCAGCATGATGCAGCCATAAATACAGGAAAGTATCCAAAATGCCCCAACGATGGACTGCTTCTCATACACCAGCACACTGTGCTCTCCTTCATGCGGATGAGGCTGCACCTCAACCACTTGGACATTCGCATCGATGACTTCGGTTACTGCGCTCACCTGCACTTCTTCCACAACCGGAACCAGCACATCGATCAGTTGGGTACACACCATGCCCCCAAATCCAAACCCCATGATCGCCAGTCCCGTCGCAAATCCCCGACGCTCGGGAAACCATTTCACCAGCGTGCTGACCGGGGAGACGTACCCCAGTCCGAGTCCCACTCCACTGATGCCTCCAAAACAGAGATAAAACAGGGGCAGGCTCTCAAGCTGACACGCCAGCGCAGATCCCGCAAGGCCCGTGCAAAAGCAGATCGTGGAGGCGATGCACCCGAACCGCACTCCGCGACGGGCGACTGTTTTCCCCAGAAAGGCTGCAGACAGACCCAGCGTGAAAATCGCGATGCTAAAAGCAAAGGATGTCTGGGTTGCACTCCAGCCAAAGCTGTTCTCCAGTGGCATGCTCCACGCGCTGTAGGCATAGATCGAACCAATGGAGAGGTGCATTCCCACAGCCGCCAGTGCCATGAGCCATCGATTTTGAAAACGTTTTCTCTTCATGCAAACTCGTTCAAGGGTGTGCTTCCCAGATGCGCGTCAGCGAACCTTTAGCCCGTAGGCTGCAAAGCGCGCCCGTGCAGCTTCAACAGCCGCATCGCCGGGTTCGGGAATGTGCTTCAGTTCATAACGCTGCTGCAGCTGCTCATACTTGCTCTCGCCGTATTTGTGAAAGGGCAGCACCTCGACAAGTTCGACGTTGGAAAGGGAAGCGGCAAATCCCGCTACTCCGTCGATGATCTCCGCATCATCCGTTAATCCGGGAACCAGCACAAAGCGCACCCAGGTGGGTTTGCCAATCGCCTCCAGATGCCGTGCAAAGGCCAGAACTTCATCCATGCCATGCCCAGTGAGTTTGCGGTGACGTGCGTTGGTCCAACTCTTCAAATCCAGCAGCACCAGGTCGACTTCATCGAGCAGATGCGGGCGGAGGCGTGTGCCATAACAGCCCGAGGTGTCCAGTGCCGTGTGCAAACCCATGCGTTTCGCATCGCGAAAAACGGACTCGATGAAACGCTGCTGCGAGAGCGGTTCGCCCCCACTGATCGTCAACCCGCCATCCTTGATAAAGGGAAGGTAGCGCCGCACCTGTTGCACCATTTCGCCAGCCGTTACCTTGCGCCCGGATTTCAGTCGCTGGGTATCGGGGTTATGGCAATAGAGACAGCGAAGTGGACAACCCGTTGTGAACAGCACAAATCGCACACCCGGACCATCGACAGTCCCGCAGGTTTCGACCGAATGCAGGTACCCCTCACACTGCGGCGAGGGATCCCCGTGCATCAGATCATCGTAGGATTCTGTCAGCATGCTGCTTTCCCGGGCGCTCAGACGCCATCGTGGAAGGTGCGATTGATCACATCGAGCTGCTGCTCACGCGTGAGCCTGATGAAATTCACCGCATAGCCCGATACCCGAACGGTGAGTTGCGGATATTTTTCCGGATGCTCCATCGCATCGCGCAGCATGCGGCGGGCAAACACGTTGACGTTGATGTGGTGACCCCCTTCAGCAAAATAGCCATCGAGCAGGGAAACAATATTGCTCACCCGGTCCTCATCGCTCTTGCCCAACGCACGCGGAATGATGGAAAAGGTGTAGGAAATCCCATCCTGACTGTGTTCGTAGGGTAGTTTTGCCACCGAAGCCATCGATGCCACTGCGCCCTTGGTGTCTCTCCCGTGCATCGGATTGGCACCCGGTGCGAAGGGTTCGCCATACTTGCGTCCGTCCGGGGTGCTTCCGGTCTTTTTCCCATAGACGACATTCGATGTGATCGTGAGGATGGACTGTGTCGGCAATGCGTTGCGATACGTCGGCTGGTGACGAATCTTGTCCATGAACTGCTCCACCAGACTCTGGGCAATGGTATCCACTTCCGGGTCATTATTGCCAAATGCAGGGTATTCCCCTTCCACTTCATAGTCCACTGCAAGTCCCTGATCGTCGCGAATGACACGCACACGTGCATGCTTCACCGCAGAGATGGAATCGGCCGCAACCGACAAGCCCGCAATGCCGCAGGCCATTGTGCGCAACACCGTTCGGTCGTGCAGTGCCATGACGATACGCTCATAGCTGTACTTGTCGTGCATGTAGTGGATGATGTTCAGTGCCTTGACATAGGTCGAGGCAAGCCAGTCCATCATCTTGTCAAAGCGCTTGATCAGATCCTTGTATTCCAGGTAGTCCCCACGGAAGGGTTCCATGACCGGAGCAATTTGCTCTCCGGTCAGTTCATCCCTTCCTCCGTTGATCGCATAGAGCAGGGCCTTGGCCAGGTTGGCACGTGCTCCGAAAAACTGCATTTGCTTGCCAATGCGCATGGCAGATACACAGCAGGCAATGCCATAATCGTCGCCCCAGTAGGGTCGCATCAGGTCGTCATTTTCATACTGAATGGAGCTGGTTTCAATGGAGACGTTGGCGCAGTAGCGCTTGAATCCATCGGGCAGTCGCTCTGACCAGAGCACAGTCAGATTGGGTTCAGGAGCTGGTCCCAGATTGGTCAGCGTATGCAGGAAGCGAAAGCTGCTCTTGGTCACCAGAGTCCGTCCGTCTTCACCCATACCGCCCAGGCTCTCCGTCACCCAGGTCGGATCACCGGAAAACAGGGCATCATAATCGGGTGTGCGAATGAAGCGCACCAGGCGCAATTTCATAACCAGGTGATCAATCAATTCCTGCGCCTCTGCTTCCGTAAGCGTTCCCTCCGCAAAATCCCGTTCGAAATACACATCCAGAAAGGTGCTGATGCGCCCCAGCGACACAGCGGCACCATTCTGTTCCTTGACCGATGCCAAATAGGCAAAGTAAGTCCATTGCACCGCCTCACGTCCATTGCGAGCTGGCTTGGAGATGTCAAAACCATAGCTCTTGGCCATGGCTTTCAATTCCTTGAGTGCACGAACCTGTTCATGAAGTTCTTCACGCTCGCGCACCCAATCTTCTGTGAACGCTTCGCTCTCACTCTCATCGATTTGCTGCTGCTTGTCCTCAATCAGGCGATCCACTCCATAGAGCGCCGCGCGCCGGTAGTCACCGATCACACGTCCCCGGCCGTAGCCATCGGGCAATCCCGTCACGATGCCTGCGCTGCGCGCCTTGCGAATCTCTTCGGTATAACCGTCAAAGACTCCGTCGTTGTGGGTTTTCCGGTGTTGCTTGAAAATTGCAACGGTTTCCGGGTCCATTTCACGCCCGTGCGCCTCAAGTGCCTTCATGGCCACGCGCAGTCCACCATAGGGCATCAGCGCGCGCTTCAGGGGTTTTTCCGTCTGGAAGCCAACCACCTGCTCCAGCTCACGGTTCAGATAGCCCGCCTCATGCGTGGCAATGCCACTGACAAGCTTGGTATCTGCGTCGAGCACTCCGCCGGCATCCAGTTCCTGCTGCAACAGTCCTTTGACCTGATCCCACAATTGAAGTGTGCGCTGGGTCGGTTCGACCAAAAAAGAATCGTCGCCCTTGTATGCGGTATAATTGTCCTGAATGAAATCCCGGACGTTGATGCGGTTGCGCCAGGAGTCTCCCTTGAAAGTTCTCCAGGCATCAGTTGCAGGTGCTGCGGTAGTCGCTGTTTCGTTCATGATAAAAGCATTGGTTGGGATGTTGACTCTGGGGGAACAGAACGAAGCAGAAAACCCAACCAAAATTAATACATCTCACATTTGCAATTAAATAAATTAATACGGAATAAATTTCCGAAGCTCCGAAAAAGGTACACCCCATCCCCACTTCGCTTTCCGGTGAAGTTGCATTTGCAACAAAGCAATATCGCCCACCCCAAGGGGGAGTGGACATCTTCAGCACGTTCAACTCAGAACGGGGGATCGTCATCAAACGAAGGCTCACTCGGCATGGCATCTGCCGGATCAAACGGAGCATCCTCGTCATCCGCCTTTTTCCCTTCAGCTCCCGCACGTTCGAGCTTCCAGGCATTGAGGTTCACGTAATAATTGCCCTTCCACTCGCGCCCGCGCACATCGAAGCTCACGGTCACGGTATCGCCTTTGCTGACAGTTTCCAACAGGGCGGTCTTGTCCTTGACCAGCTCGAATTTGATGTCCTGCGGGTACTTGTCATCCTGCGTGGTGATCACAAACTCCCGCTTGTTAAATCCGCTGCCGAAGGTTTGCTCTTCAAAAATTTCTTTAATGGTTCCGCTGAGTTCAAACATGGTGGTGGAGGGCCGGCAAGCCGACCCCGATTGGGTTCAAATGTGTGAGGCGCAACTGTACGGGTCCGCCTCAGCGAACTCAAGGGGAATTCACGGCATCCGTGGGGACGATGCATGCACCGTCACTGTATCCCCGCATGACAGGCAACGGTGCTTCCGTCCGGTTCAGGTTTTTAAGTTTGCTTGCGTCGGAGGCGGCACAATGCGTCACAGCATGATGCAGGCACTGAGCAATCCGAGTCCAGCCATCAGCAACCAGAACCCTCCGCCCATCCGGGCGTGCAGTTGCAACCCCAGCGAGGTCGCCAGCATCATGGTCACCGACCAGGACAAGCCCCACACCCCCATGTATCGACCTCGCATCTCCGCAGGTGCCAGTCCAATCATGTAGGCAAGTGCTACCAGCAAGGCCATCATCTCCCCGATCGTGAACACGACAATACCTGCGTAGAGTGGACCCCGTCCTTCCCCCATCACAAAGAGTCCAAACCCAAGTCCAATCAGCGCATAGCCAATCACCATCATCAGGCGGGGCGACTGGTTTTTCACCCAAAGCGACAGCGGGATTTCCGTCAGAATAATGATCACTCCGTTCAGCCCCAAGATCAGCCCATAGTCCAATTCACTGAACCCGCGGTCACGCACTTCAAGGCTCAGGGTCGACAGGGTCTGATTGAAAATAAACGCAATGGGAAAACTCGCCAGGAAGACTTGCAGAAATCGACGATCTGCAAATGCGGTTTGCATGGACAGTTTCATGCTTGAGAAGGCACGCAGCACATGCCGCAACGGAACTTCACGGTGTTTGCCAAATGCGGGTAACCATCGCAATGCAAGCACACCAAACAACAGTGAGGTCAGTGCATCGCCCACAAAAATCCACGTGTAGGACACTTTCACCAGCACTCCAGCCAAAGCGGGTCCCATCGCCCAGCCCGCATTGATCGCCCAGCGAATCAGCGCATACACCATGATGCGATCCCGATCCTCGATCAGATCCGCAATCAGTGCATGACTGGCAGGTCGGTAACTCTCTGCAAACATCGCTGCCAAAAATGCCACTACCATGAACAGCGGAAGGGTCTGCACCTGGGAGAGCAACAATACCATGACCCCCGAACCCATCATCGAGAGCACGATGGTGCGTTTGCGCCCCAGTGTATCGGCCAGGTGTCCCCCCACAACGGAGGCGACCACGGTGCCCGCACCATAAGCGGCCATGCACCAGCCAACTTGTTCGATTGAATACCCCAACTGACTGAGGTACAATGCCATATAGGGCACGACAAAAAATCCGAGTCGATTGAAAAACGTGCCCACTACGAGCACATATACCGGAGCCGGATAGCCCAGAAGTTGCTTCCATGCCGACGGCTTCGCAATGGTTTCAGGTTGGCCTGTTGGGGAGATGCGATGTGGTTTCATAACAAAAGATTTGGCGACAAAAAAACCCTGCTTTGGAAGGAAAGCAGGGTTTACAGAAAATTCGGTTCGAATACGGTCTACTGCGCCGATTCACTCGATTCCATGCCTGCCCTGCCCGATGCGATATGCCAGAAGGTTCTCGTTCAGAAACCAACGCACAGTGCCATAAATCGCATCAGTTACATGCAATTTGTCGGCCATCGGGCGAAAAATCTGATTTCTGCAGGTGTTCATGGAATGGAAGGGGCATCATCATTCGTTGAAATCGTGCCGCATCAACTCCGAAAAACCGCATCGATTCAACCTTCGCCCAACCCCAGCCCACGGAACTGCAACGTCCATCACCCACTCAGTTCACCATAGTAGGAGCTTCCCGCCCGCACATTCCCTTCACCCCAAACGCAGCGGGAGCTTCCCGCCCGCGCCTACCTCAAACCCATCACTTGCTTCGCCTCCTGAGCCTGACGAAGGGACTTGAATGACGCCTTGCTTTGAAACAGGGGCAGATTTTCTTACCCGCTTTCAGCGGTTTTGGGGTGGGATGGGCGCTTCGCTTTTGTCGGCCTCAGGCCTCGGAACAAACCCACTGCGATGCAGTTCCATCCGTTTCGATACGTTATCCGATATTCCAACGTAGAAGGAAGCGTTTCTGAACATTAAGATGCAAACGAACGAAAGCCCTTCGACAGGCTCAGGACATCCGACGCTATCGATACGGTTGAAGTCTACTACTTTTGTGAGGTGGCTTGCCATGAGCAAGTGAACGAAGGAACTGAGGAAACGCGTCGTACCGAGCCACGGCCACTCGTGGCGACATCTTCAATGGCGGAGAGGGTGGGATGGGCGCTTCGCTTTTGTCGGCCTGAGGCCTCGGAACAAACCCACTCCGTGGGTTCTCATCCCACTTGCCCAGTTTTTGTACAAAACTGGCGGAGAGGGTGGGATTCGAACCCACGGTACCTTGCGGCACACCTGATTTCGAGTCAGGCACAATCGTCCACTCTGCCACCTCTCCGTTCCGAGTGGGAAAGCCGAGCAGTGAAACAGTTTTTCTGCGGAAAATCAATGCTTGGATTGAAAAAATGATCGCTGCGCAAAGCCCTACCACCCCAGTCTCAGCAGATGCAATACATCCCTTCGTGAAGCATGCGTGCCCGGGGGCGCAAAACCCCTCAGCAAGCCGAGCGCAGGACAAGTCCGTCCGTGATCTCAGGCTTGGTATCCAATGCCTTCCATGCCTTGACAAACGAATCGCCG
>JBEGIR010000021.1 GCA_040224245.1 Puniceicoccaceae bacterium
CCGGCAAGGCTGAGTGTGGAATCCGCATCGAGCTGAAGCTGAAAATCCGTGAGCAGCAGCAGGGTTTGGATGGATTCCGTTTCATCCACATTGAAGGGAGTGTAAAGGTTGGGCCAGCCAAAGAACTTGTCCTGATAACCGGCGAACAGGTGCAGCTGAGAACGGGGGGTGCGGATTTGCAGGCGCGCGGCATAGCGTTCAAAGGAATGATCGCCTGCTCGGATGCTCCCATCGCTTTCGGAGCGGGCGATGCCCGCATCCCAGGTGATTTGGGTTGAACCGCTGCGTAGCGGTTCGGCAATGTAAAGCGATTGGGTATTCAGACGATTTTCGCCGAACGAAAGAATGAGCTGGCGTACGGGTGCCGACAGGGGGCGCCACCGAAACCGGATTGTGCCCGATGTGGCATTGAAGCCATGCTGGAAATTGGCATATCCGGTCAGCACTTTGGGTTGACCCAACATCATGGGGTCGATGGGTTGTTCGGTCAGGTAGTGACCCGTTTGAGGGTCGAAGATGGCCAGATTGCCAACGGTAAAGCCCGTGTTTTCAAAGGTACCACCGCGAATACTGACATCGCCCTGAGCCTCAGCGAAGTTGCGACTCTGCACATCCACCCGCGCTGCAAAATTGAGCAGGGACACGGGATTTGCATAGGTGGGCAGGGGGGTCTCATTGGCAACATTGACGGCGCGTACCAGATAGGGATCCAGCGTGGTAACACCGTCATCAGACTGCGCACTTGCCATGCCAACTGGCAGCAGGCTGAGCACGAAAGCAAGGGAAGGAGTTGGGAAAAATCGCATTTCAAAGGCAAAGGTGGAGGAATGGATTTTGTCAAATGTTAAGTTACTTGTTAAGTTAACTTAACAATTAATATTGGTTCACACGCATATTCCAGGATCAATTTCCTTGTGCTTAGGTGTGCTTCGGGATTGATTGAAAGTTTTTCTCTCATGAAATCGTGGATTACCGAGCTGCAAAAAACAGCGATTCTGGCATTTCCAATGGTATTGAACCAGGTGAGCCAGCATTTGATCCAGGTGATTGATGCAGCGATGATTGGTCGTGTTGGCGTCATTCCCCTGGCGGCTTCCGCATTTGCAAGCAGCGTGTTCACGATCCCGATTGTTTTCTGTTACGGACTGACACTGGTGGTATCCATTCTGGTCTCCAGTGCTTATGGAGAAGAGGATCAGGCCAAGGCAAACCATGTGCTGCGTGTCGGACTGGTGGTGTCGACCTTCGTTGCAGTCCTTCTGGCCGGGGCGTTCATGCTGGCGGCTCCCATGCTCTCCCTGTTTGGGCAGTCTCAGGAGGTGCTGGAGCAGGCAGGCCCATATTATTTGTTACTGTTGGGTTCACTCGTGCCAGCGATTATTTTTGCCTGTCACAAGAACTACATGGAAGCCATGAACCGTCCCTGGCTTCCCCTGCTGGTTACCATCGGGATGTTGCTTGCCAACGTGGGGCTGAACTGGGTGTTCATTTTTGGCAGGATGGGCATTCCTGCCATGGGATTGACCGGAGCGGGAATCGCAACGCTGATTGCGCGTATTCTTGCGGCTTTGGCACTGATCGCGATGGTCGCACTGGGCGCGCGCTGGCAGTTCCGCTTCCTTTCGATGGACTGGTTTCGCATCCGCCTGTTTGAGGTAAGGGAGTACCTCACCTTGGGACTCGCGAGTGGATTTCAGCTGATCTTTGAAGTGAGTGCCTTTGTATTCGCTGCGATCATGATGGGTTGGATCAGCGAAGCGACACTGGCCGCACATCAGATCGCAATCAATGTGGCGGCTTCCACCTTCATGGTCGTGCTGGGGATTTCCTTTGCAACCACGGTACGCGTTGGGCAGTTTCTGGGACGACGCGATTACGTGGGACTGCGTCGGGCTGGCTGGGTGGGCTGGTTCGCAAACGTGACGTTCATGTCCACCTGTATGGTGGCATTGATTCTGACCCGAAACGTGATTCCGACCTGGTTTGTGGTGGATCCTGAAGTGATAGTGCTGGCTGCGGGATTGCTGGTCATTGCAGGCTTGTTTCAGGTCTTTGATGGTGTGCAGATTGCGATGATGTCGTCCCTGCGCGGCATGCGCGATGTGAAGGTGCCTACGGTGATCGTGATGTTTGTCTATTACGGTGTTTGCCTTCCGCTGGCATACGTATTGGCCTTCAAATTCGGTTGGGACGGAACCGGAATTTGGGTGGGGCTTGCAACCGGACTCGCGCTTTCGGCGGTTTTGCTGACCGTGCGCTTTCACTGGAAGTCCATGAGTCTTGTCCGGGATGGCGTGACTCCGGTCAGGGCTTGACCTCCAGATTGTTGGAGTTGAAGTAAAAAACGCAGCCCCACCGGAGTGAGGCTGCGTTGGAAAATCCGGCAGAAAAAATCGGATCAGAATTTGAACTTCACGTTGCGCATATCACCGCTTTCAAGGAAGGCCTGGTGCATGGCATAGGCCTTCTGCAGGGACGCTGGAGTGTGTCCGTCACTGACCTCGGCGAAATAGCTCTGCAACAACGGACGGTACTCCGGGTGTGCGCAGTTTTCGCAGATCAGTTTGGCCCGCTCCATGGGATCCTTGCCTCGCAAGTCGGCGATGCCCTGTTCGGTGACGACAACCTGCACCGAATGCTCACTGTGATCCATGTGGCTGCAGTTGGGCACCACGGCCGAGATCAGACCACCCTTTGCAACGGATGGGCAGGTGAAGATGGAGATGTAGGCGTTGCGGGTGAAGTCCCCGGAACCACCGATCCCGTTCATCATGTTTTTCCCAAGCACGTGCGTGGAATTGACATTTCCAAAAATATCGACCTCCAGCGCGGTATTGATCGAAATGATGCCCAGGCGCCTGACGATCTCCGGGTTGTTCGAAATCTCCTGCGGACGGAGTAGGATCTTGCGGCTGTAGGCGCTCAGGTTGGAATAGATTCGTTTGACGACGTCCTTGGTGACTGTGAGCGACGTACCACTGGCAAAGCGCACATTGCCCGCATCCATCAAATCGATGACGGAGTCCTGAATGACCTCGGAGTAGAGGTCAAATGCAGGAATATCCGGGTGAGCTCCCATTGCACCAAGCACCGCATTTGCGATGTTGCCGACACCGCTTTGGATGGGCAGAAAGCCCGCCGGAATGGTGCCCTTGGCAATTTCGGATGCGAGAAAATTGGCCGTGTTCTCCCCGATTTTTTCGGTGATGGGGTCACTGGGTTTGAACGGGTTGACCTCATCGGCCTCATTGCTGCGAACAAATCCAACGATCTTCTTCGGGTCCACGCTGACGACTTCACGACCTATGCGCTGATCGGCACGGTAGACGGGAATCTCGCGACGGTGCGGTGGATTGTCGGGCATGTAGATGTCGTGAAATCCCCGCAGTTCGGTTGGGTGATATTCGTTGAGTTCGACGATGATTCGGTCGGCAACCTCAAGAAAGGTGGGGCTGGCACCAACGGAGGTGCTGAGCACGATTTCACCCTTTTCATTTACATCACAGGCCTCGACGATGGCCCAGTTGAACTTTCCGAGAAATCCATATCTCACATACTGTGGCAGCAGTGAGAGGTGCATGTCATAAAACCGGGTCTCACCTGAGTTGATCTGCTTGCGCAAGTTGGGATCAGACTGATAGGGCGTGCGGAAAAGCACCGCGTTGGCTTTGGCCAATTCACCGTCGAGTGACGGTCCGGTGGAGGCACCTGTTACGACGCCCACCTTGAAGGGACGACCTTCGTTGTGCTCAGCGAGTGCCTTTTTGGCGATTGCGCGAGGAATGACCTTACATGCCCCTGCAGGCGTAAACCCGCTGAAGCCGATCACGTCCTCATGTTGGATCATGGATGCTGCCTCGTCGGCAGTCAGTTCTCTTATTCCTTTTGCCCTCATTGGTTTGATAATGGTTGTGGATGCGCGGTGAAAGCGTTGCGCACACGGTATGCTGTCATGTCGTGTAAAATGGATTTGCCCGGTTTTCGGGGGATTGCTGGCTCAGGCGAGAGTGGAGATGAAAAACCCGGCGACCAGTGCGGTGCCGATCACGCCTGCAACGTTCGGTCCCATGGCATGCATGAGCAGAAAGTTGCCCGGATCGGATTTCTGTCCCTCCACATGGGAAACGCGTGCGGCCATGGGCACGGCGGACACCCCGGCGGAACCGATGAGCGGATTGATTGGGGTTTTCGAAATCAGGTTCATGAGTTTGGCCATGAGCACTCCTGCTGCAGTTGCGATGGCGAAGGCAATGACCCCCATGAACAGGATGGACAGGGTTTCCATCGTGAGAAAACTGTTGCCGCTCATGGTGACACCCACGCTGGTTCCCAGCAGGATGGTCACGATGTTGATCAGTTCATTCTGGGCCGCCTTGCTCAGGCGCTCAGTGACGCCGCATTCGCGCAGGAAGTTTCCAAGGAACAGCATGAAAATCAGCGGAGATGCCGCCGGAACGAGCACGATGCAGAACACCATGACGACAACCGCAAACAACAGTTTTTCGAGCTTGTTGACTGGGCGCAGTGACTTCATGCGGATTTTGCGCTCCTTTTGAGTCGTTAGCAAACGCATGATGGGTGGTTGAATGACCGGGACCAGTGCCATGTAGCTGTAGGCGGCTACAGCGATGGGAGCGAGCAGTTCGGGAGCAAGTTTATTGGCCAGAAAAATAGAGGTGGGACCGTCGGCACCCCCAATGATTCCGATCGCTGCACAGGCACCTGTATCAAATCCGAGAAACATTGCTCCGAGGAAGGTTGCAAAGACTCCAAACTGTGCGGCAGCTCCCAGCAGCAATGTGCGCGGATTGGCAATCAGTGGACCAAAGTCGGTCAGTGCCCCCACACCGAGAAAAATGAGTGGAGGGAAGATTTCGAACTCAATGCCCTTGCTGAAGTAGTAGAACAATCCGCCGGGATGATCGCCGATCGGTTCGTTCAGAATGCCCTGTGTAGGCAGATTGGCAAGCAGGGCGCCAAATGCGATCGGTACGAGCAACAGTGGCTCAAATCCCTTCTTAACCGCAAGATAAAGCAGGATGCCGACGACAACCCACATGACCAGCATCTGCCACGAAATTGCGGCGATCCCCGTATTTTCCAAAAGTGTGTTCAGATTAATATCCATGCAAAGACTCCATGATTTGGGATTTGCGCTGTAGAATGCCTTATACCATTCATTATCCGTGCGTTCAGGCGAGTTCGAGCAAGGGCTGTCCCTCTCCGACCTGATCCCCTTCCTTCACGAGAATGGCAGTGACCTTGCCGGCCTTTTCGGCGGTGACATAGGTATTCATCTTCATGGCTTCCATGGTGAAAAGGCGCTGTCCTTCAGAGACGCTCTGTCCCGCGCTGACTTCGATTTTGACGATGCTGCCTGCGAGCGGACTGTGAATGGTGTTTCCTTCACCTGAAGCAGCAGCGGGAGCCGGGTCGGCGGCGGCGGGTGCTGCACTGGCGCTGCCGGATGTGGCGGATTCGAGAGTGACTTCATAGACGGTGCCGTTGACCGTGACGTTAAGTTTTTTCATATGTGAACGAAGCGTTGAAATGGGTGAATGGATGAAGGGTTGTGAATGGGGTCGTTCCTGAACTCAGGGTTTCTTTCGGATGGACTGGATCGTGGCCTTTCCTCCGGTTGCAAAGCTGACGGCTGCCGTGATCACCGCGATGGTTTCATCGGGAATAATGGGACTCGGGTTTGGTCGGGAAACAGGTGCGGGCATCTGGTCGAGTCCCAGTGTCTTGACGAGCTTGCTCATGGCTGCCGTGGCAAGCCAGAGCAGAACGAGGGTTGCGAGGACGACCCCGAACCCGTATAATAGATAGGACACGGCCTCCAAGGTACTCAGTGTGGGCAGCGTGGATGTAGTATCGTGTGGCATGGAAATCAGTTGATTAAGTGATGATAAATGGAATTCAGTTCGATTAGAAAAATTATCATAAGAAATGACAATTATTAAATAATTTTATTGCTACCACCTAGATTAATTTTAAATCCTCATGCAATCATAAAACGTTAAACAGGCTTCAAATTTGGAGCTTCGGAGGTTTGAGAGACTATTAGACATGACGGCATTATCTGAAATCGAACAGGAGTTGCAGGCGACTTTTCCGGCGCACTCCTATCAGGAATGGAAGGATGCGGCTGAGGCGCTTCTGAAGGGAAAACCCTTTGAAAAAGTGCTTGTGACGCCGACCTATGAAGGCTTTGAGCTGCAACCGATCTTTCGGGAAGAGGACCGGGCGCTGCTCCCGTTTGCTGCGGACCTTCCCGGTGCGGGAAGTTATGTTCGGGCACGTTCCGCCAGTGGAGTTGTCGGGGGTCGCTGGAAGGTTTCGCAGGAGCAAACTGGCGCGCGCGCATCCGAATTGAATGCTGCATTGAAACAAGACCTGAACGGAGGTGTGACTGAGGTGCACGTGGTGCTCGACTACGCCTCGCAAAAGGGAATCGATGCGGATCTCGCCCGTGAAGGGGAGGTTGGGGGTTGCGGATTGTCCCTCACGACACTTGAAGATCTTGAAATCGCACTGGACGGAGTCGACCTCCGTGAAGTGAGTCTTTTTGTGGAGTCGGGAACCAGCGCGGTAGCAGTCTATCAAATGCTTCGTGCCTATGCGAGCAAGCGCGGCATCGACCTGAAGCAGCTGCACGGGAACCTGGGGGCGGATCCGATTGGTTTTTGGGCGCGCAACGGAGGCAGTCCGCTGAAGATGGAGGCTGCCATCAAGGAGTTGGCGGGTCCGGTGAGCGACCTTAAGGAATCCGCATTGGGTGTCATTTATGTCGATGGAAACGTGTTCCACAACGCGGGTTCCAGCGCCGTGCAGGAACTTGGATTTTCACTTGCGGTGGCCAATGCCTATTTCAAGCTGCTCCATGAGCAGGGCTTGGATGTGGGTGTGATCGCCTCCAGCATGCGACTGGGACTCGGCATCGGCAGTCATTATTTCCTTGAGATTGCCAAGCTTCGTGCCTCGCGGCTGTTGTGGTCCCGCATGCTTCGGGCATGGGGAGTGGAGTTGGATGTGCTGCCGCTTCACCTGCATGCACGCACCTCGATCTGGAACAAGACGCAGGTGGATCCTTATGTGAACATGTTGCGTGTGACATCGGAAGCGTTTTCCGCAGTGATTGGTGGATGTGACAGTCTGCATGTTGGACCCTTTGATGAGGTGGTGCGTCAGCCCGATGCATTTTCACGCCGCATTGCCCGCAACGTGCATACGATTTTGGCGGAAGAGTGTGATCTCACACGCGTGATCGATCCTGCCGGCGGCTCCTATTACGTGGAGTGGTTGACAGATCAGGTTGCGCAAAAGGCATGGCAGTGGTTTCAAAAGGTTGAGGCAGAAGGCGGCATTCTTGCGGCGATGAAGTCCGGCATGGTTCAGCGCAGCATTGCCGATGTTGCGGCAAAGCGCCTGTCCAATATTGAAACGCGGCGCGACGTCATTGTTGGAACCAATCAATATGCCAACGCGACTGAAAAACCGCTCGATCCGCGTCCGGTCGATTACGCGGCGCTCAAGGCAGAGCGTGCAGCGGCGGTTGCGGTTGCGAAGGGAAGGGCGTCGGTTGGTGATGATTTGGCGCAGGCGTTTTTGGATGGAGCAACCCTGGGAGAAGTGGTGGCAGGCTACCGCGAGGGCAGAGTGGAAGATGTGATTGAAGCACTTCCGACCCGGCGTGCTGCGGAGGCCTATGAGGCACTGCGGGCGGCGTCGGCTTCCTACCGTGCTCAACATGGGCATGCTCCACGTATCTTTCAGGCGAACTGGGGTCCGTCCCGCAGCTATCGCATGCGTGCAGACTGGACATCCGCGTTTTATCAGGCCGGAGGATTTGAGGTGATTAACGACACCGATTTTGAATCGGTTGACTCGCTGACGCAGGCGTTGAGCAACAGCGGTGCGGCCGTTGCGGTGATCACATCGTCTGACGAGGCCTATGCCGAATGGGCTGAAACCCTGGCGCGTGCGATCAAATCGGTGGATGCGTCAATTTATGTGATTCTTGCCGGAGCACCGGGAGAGTCGGAGCAGCGCTGGCGCGATGCGGGAGTCGATGACTTTGTGAACGTGAGGGTCAATAACTATCAGATGCTCGAGCGCTTGATGAAACGGACCGGTGGCATCGCTTGATGTCTGCGGATTTGACCATTCCAAACACCCATTCAAACAAAAAAACACTTTTACACCATGGCACCACAACCGGATTTCACTCAATTGAGCTATCGCGAAGATGCGGCACCAGCTGATCTTCAGGCGTGGAAGGCTCGTTTTCAGGAGCAACTGGGCCGCGACATCGACGAAATGTCTTGGCGAACTGCTGAGCAGATCAATGTCAGGCCGCTCTATACGGCGGAGGATACCCAAGGCATGGTTCACACGCGATACCAGGCAGGCATCCCTCCCTTCCTGCGCGGACCCTATGCCACCATGTATGTCTTTCGCCCGTGGACGGTGCGTCAATACGCCGGATTTTCGACGGCGGAGGAATCCAATGCCTTTTATCGGCGCAATCTTGCCGCCGGGCAGACGGGTCTTTCAGTCGCCTTTGATCTGGCAACGCACCGGGGCTATGATTCCGATCATGATCGGGTCGTTGGTGATGTCGGCAAGGCGGGGGTTGCGATCGACTCCATTCTCGACATGGAGATTCTTTTTGATCGCATTCCGCTGAACAAGGTTTCCGTTTCCATGACCATGAACGGTGCAGTGCTGCCAGTGCTTGCCTTTTACATCGTCGCGGCGCTGGAGCAGGGTGCGAAGCTCGAGGAACTCAGCGGGACGATCCAGAATGATATCCTCAAGGAGTACATGGTGCGCAACACCTACATCTACCCGCCAGTGCCTTCGATGAAGATCATTGCGGACATCTTTGAGTACACTTCGAAGTACATGCCGAAGTTCAACTCGATTTCCATTTCCGGCTACCACATGCAGGAGGCGGGAGCGACTGCGGATCTCGAAATGGCCTATACGCTGGCCGATGGTCGTGAGTACATCCGTGCGGGCATCCAGGCTGGTATTCCGGTAGACGCGTTTGCGCCCCGCCTGTCCTTTTTCTGGGCACAGGGGAAAAACTACTTCATGGAAGTTGCCAAAATGCGTGCGGCTCGCGTGCTCTGGGCGCGAATTGTCAATGAGTTCAATCCGAAAAACCCAAAGTCCCTTGCGTTGCGCACGCACTCGCAGACATCGGGCTGGAGTCTGACCGAGCAGGATCCTTACAACAACGTTGCACGAACTTGTGTCGAAGCGATGGCGGCTTCCCTGGGGCATACGCAGAGCTTGCATACCAATGCGCTGGATGAAGCAATTGCGCTGCCGACCGATTTTTCTGCCCGCATCGCGCGCAATACACAGCTCTTCTTGCAGGATGAAACGGGCATCTGCAAGGTCATTGACCCCTGGGGTGGTTCGTACTACCTCGAATCGCTGACGCAGGAGCTGATTCGAAAGGGTTGGGACCACATCTGCGAGGTGGAGTCCTACGGTGGCATGGCCAAAGCGATTGAAGAAGGTCTTCCGAAGTTACGCATTGAGGAAGCTGCCGCGAGGCGCCAGGCCTGGATCGACAGTGGAAAGGAAACCATCGTCGGGGTGAACAAGTATCGCCTGGAGAAGGAGGATCCGCTCGAAATTCTCGACATCGATAATACCGCAGTTCGCCTCAGTCAGATTGAGCGCTTGAAAAAGCTTCGGGCAGAGCGTGACGAATCCGCGTGCCAGGCAGCATTGCATGCACTGGAAGCTGCCGCCGCATCGGGCAAGGGCAATCTGCTTGAACTGGCGGTTGCTGCTGCTCAGGCACGCGCATCGCTCGGGGAGATCTCGGATGCCTGTGAAAAGACCTTTGGTCGCCACCAGGCGGTTATTCGTTCGATCTCGGGAGTCTACAGCAGTGAGTTTGGAAATCAGGAAGCCATGGAAAAGGTAAAACAGCGCACCAAGGCATTTGAAGCAAAAGAAGGTCGTCGTCCCCGCATCATGGTCGCGAAGATGGGACAGGACGGTCACGACCGTGGAGCAAAGGTGGTGGCAACCGCCTATGCGGATATGGGCTTTGATGTGGACATCGGACCCTTGTTTCAGACTCCCGAAGAAACGGCACGACAGGCGGTCGAGAATGATTGTCACATTGTGGCGATGAGTTCGCTGGCGGCGGGGCACAAGACCTTGTTGCCCCATCTGGTGGCGGAACTGCGCAAGCTGGACCGTGAGGACATGATCGTGGTCTGTGGCGGAGTAATACCGGCGCAGGATTATGATTATCTCTATGAAAACGGTGCATCCGCGATTTTTGGACCGGGCACGGTTATCACAGATTCGGCGAATCAGTTGCTCGATCTTCTGGAAGACCTTTAGGTCTTTGCGCTGAGCATGGCAATGGGTTGTGGGCGCACCCGGTGGTTACTCAGGTATTGGGTTGTCGGGTTCGCCTGTTCCTTCGTCGCGATTCCAATGCCGGGAGCGTGCCCGCCGGCGCCATGCACCCGGAGTCATGCCCGTGTAGTCCTTGAAGGCGCGGTTGAAGCGGGACAGACTGTTGTGCCCAACGGATTCGGCCACCTCGGCAATTCGCATGTTTTCCTCCATCAGCAGACGGCTGGCTTCATTGAGGCGCACCTCGGCCAGATAGTCGCGAAAACGCAAGCCGGTTGACTGGTGAAAGACGCGGCTGAGGTGCTCGGCGCTGACACCACATTGCTCTGCAATTCCACTCAGGCGAAGGGGTTGCATGTAGTGTTGTCTGACGATTGCACAGGTGCGGTGGACCAGTCCCGGCAGTGCGGGTTCGCGTCCGCGCAAGCGCGGATCAGTATCCAACTCTTTCATCACCTCCTGCACCGCAAGGCGCAGCCAGCGACGCAGTGCGGCAACCTGGTTTTCGTTCAGGCATACGGTTGCGTTCCATGCTGCTTTCCATTCATTCCAGGAGATTGCGACCGATTCGCGAGCGAGTCGGATCCACGCGCTTTGACAGGCCTGCAGATCCCTGTGTGCTTCTCGATAGGACATGAGGGCAATGCGCGCGACCAGCTGGTTTTCGACGCGGATTTCATGGACCAGCGAAGTGAGCAGGGCTGGGCATGCAGGAGCGCTGAGGTCGACGGTTGGCAAGTCGCCACGACTCCATTCGCAGTGACTGCAGGGCAGGTGTTGAACGGACTGTTTCCGGAGCAGATTACAGAAGGGGTGATCCCATTTGCGCGGATAGGCACCCAGAACTTCGCCTTCTGGGGATAGAAACACTGCATGCAAGCCGCTGATCCAATGTGCGTCAGTCAGGCATTGCCGCAGTGCATCGCTGTGCGCAAGGCGGATGCGTAAGGCTCTGGAAAGCGTTTGGGGCATGATGGATTGAGAAAGGTGAACTTGCAGAAATTTAGATCAAAAAAGAGCAAAAAATGGAAGCAGCGGTTCTAGATTTGTAGGATAAGATCGAGTAGGATATAAACTGATATCAAAATCTGTAGCAATCTCATTTCACTATTATGAAAACAAGCCAGCCCAAGGATCTCTCGAAAATTATGGAACGCATGAAACTACCGCCGCACGCAGTGGATGTGATTGCCCATGCACCCAAAGTCACCATGGCGGAGAACGTGGACATGTTGATCGATCTTGCGGTGAGGGATGCAGGTCCCGATGGGTGGCATGTGGTTGACTACGAGGTTCCGGGAAAGGGAAGGGTGAAGGAAGCGCGTGTCTGCAGGGTAAAAAATGGGATCTGTGCCAACTATTTTGAACCTTACATGCGCCGCCGGGATCCTGACTGCATGGTCATCGGAGATTCCCTGCCAACCGATAAGCCGACCTATGAGCAACGCTACGGCAAAAGCTTTTCGGAGTTGCGGCAACAGACCTTTGAATGGCTCAAGACTCAGGAACTGGCCTGTTTTGCCTTTACAGCGGGCTTGCCGGGGAAAGGAACAGATGCGCTCGTCATTGCTCCGTCCAATGCAGGTTTTTTTGCACTTGGCCTCGCCATGCTGCAAGGGCTGACGCCTCCCTCTGAGTTACCCTATGATTTTGAACCCAAGGCGATCATTTATGTCGCTCCTCCGTTTCGACACACACACCTCGATGGCAAGCAAGTTGTCGTGCATCATCGTGGAGAAGCGATGCACGAGCTGTTCAGCTACAATCTCTATCCTGGACCGAGCGCGAAGAAGGGAATTTATGGAGTATTGCTGACCATTGGGGAAAAGGAAGACTGGATTACGATGCACTGCTCTGCGGCTCAGATCGTCACGCCCTACGAAAACAGCATTGGCATCTCTCATGAAGGTGCAAGCGGTGGTGGCAAGAGTGAAATGCTGGAGTTGCCTCATCGGGAAGAGGATGGATCCCTTTGCCTGGGTCGCAATACGCTGTCCGGAGAGGTTCGTACGATTACAATCCCCCAGTGTTGCCACATCCGCCCGGTTGCGGACGACATGGCTTTGTGTCATCCGAGTCTGAACAAGGGCAATGGGAAGTTGACCTTGGTGGATGCGGAGGATGCATGGTTTGTTCGGGTAAACCACATTGAGCGATATGGGGTCGACCCTCACCTGGAAAAGTTGTGCATTCATGCCAGTAAACCGCTGTTGTTTCTCAACATTGATGGCCAGCCCGGAGGAACGGCGCTGATCTGGGACCACATCGAAGATGCTCCGGGCCAGCGCTGTCCCAATCCGCGGGTGATTGTTCCCTGTGATGCTGTGCCGCATGTGCATCGCGGCACCCTTGACATCGACATCCGGTCTTTTGGGGTGCGCACACCGCCCTGCACGAGGGAAAATCCGAGTTATGGGATACTGGGCATGTTTCACCTGTTGCCTCCGTCGCTGGGTTGGTTGTGGCGTCTGGTCGCACCGCGCGGGCATGCGAATCCGAGCATCGTTGCAACCGAGGGAATGTCGAGTGAGGGAGTGGGTTCCTACTGGCCCTTTGCAACGGGAAGGCGGGTCGATCAGGCCAACCTCATTCTCAAGCAGATTCTGGACACTCCGAAAGTGAAGTATGTGCTCGTTCCGAATCAGCACATTGGGGCCTGGGAGGTGAGTTTCATGCCACAATGGGTGACTCGGGAGTACCTGGCCCGGCGTGGAGGCGCAAATTTTCAGGCCTCACAGGTGCAACCCTGCCGATGCCCGCTTCTCGGGTGGACTCCCAGTTCGATTCTGGTCGAGGGCCGTCCGATTGGGTCCTGGTTCTTCCAGGTTGAGAAACAACCCGAAGTGGGGCAGGAGGCTTACGAAGCTGGGGCAAAGATTCTGCATGATTTCTTCTGCAAGGAACTGCGTCAGTTTCAGGTTGAAGACCTGATGCCACTGGGCCGGGAAATCATCCAGTGCTGCATGGACAAGGGAAGCCTTGAAGACTATGAAAATCTCATCCCTCACGGCACGCTGGTCCGGGAGGCATGATTTTGTGAGTGCAGCCGAAGCGCCGCTTTGCCAGGTCGCAACCCTATGCAGCCTTCCGCTCTGACGGAAGGTTGCATTGCCTTGCTGTGCTATGATAGAACGCTGGATTCAGGATGACCGGATCTGGTTCTACCCTGATGCTGCAGCGCATGGAAGATTCAAAAGTTAACAAACCGGAATGGGCACCGAGTGAAGCGGGTCCTGAGTTTGCCTCCTTTGTGATGAAGGGGGTGAGCGGGTCGACCCCTGTATCAAGTCGTGCCCGAAAGAAACGGCGAGACTTGTCGGTGCAAGACTATGTGGCGGGAGTGCTCGAGCAGAACCGCACAATCCTGGCACGGGCAATCACCCTGATCGAAAGCAATGCAGAATCCCATCGGGAGCTGGGTCAGGCAGTCTTGCGGGAGCTGTTGCCCCATGCTGGCAAGTCGACCCGGGTAGGAATTACGGGCGTGCCGGGCGCGGGAAAGAGCACCTTTGTGGAATCCCTGGGTGTCACGCTCTGTGAGCGGGGGCATCGTGTTGCGGTGCTCGCGGTCGATCCAAGTTCAAGTCTCAGCGGCGGCAGTATACTCGGTGACAAGACCCGCATGGAAAAGCTCGCTCGCGACGAGCGCGCATTCATTCGCCCGTCCCCGACGGGTGGAGCACTGGGTGGTGTGGCGGAAAAGAGCCGCTCGACCATCGTGCTGTGTGAGGCGGCTGGATTCGATACGATTCTGGTGGAGACCGTCGGTGTAGGGCAGAACGAAACAACGGTTCGTCAGATGGTGGATTGCTTCCTGTTGCTCACGATTGCGGGAGCGGGGGATGACCTTCAGGGCATCAAAAAAGGAGTTGTGGAGCTGGCTGATATTTTTGCGGTGAACAAGGCTGACGGAAACAATATGCTGCGTGCCCAGCGTGCCCGAAGCGAAATGGAAACCGTGCTGCACTACCTCACCCCCTATACCCCGGGATGGAAGATCCCGGCACTGACGTGTTCGGCAAAAACCGGAGATGGGGTGCAGGAACTCTGGTCCAGGGTGGAAGCGTTCCAGGAGCACCTGAGGTTGAAGGGGTTGCTCGAAAGGCGCCGTGCTCAGCAAAACGTGAATTGGATGCACGAGATGATGTTGCAGGAACTCAAGCAGCGTTTTTTGCATCATCCTGCAGTGAAACCCCGGCTCCGGGAACTGGAGCAACAGGTTGCCGGTGGAGAACTTCCCGCCTACACTGCCGCCAGGGATTTGCTCGAAATCTTTTTGAGGGATGCCTGACGGAATCTGGGGCCACAGGTGTGGAAACAGAGATGGCCGCCCTCGAACCTGAAAGGGCGGCCACTGATGTTGTTGCTTTGTATCGTTGTGATCTTTTCGGTGGATTGACTCCGAAAAAGTGTGCGTAATCTGAGCGAAAGCGGGACTAGATTTCGAGTGCTTTGACGCTCGCAGATCCATTGACTGTCTCAAGTTTTACCCTGGGGCCGCCACCGTTGATACGAGCGTGAAGCTCCCGGCGTTTATGTACGGCATCGGCAGGCAGATCGAAATCGCAGTGAATGCCGCCATTCACGGTTTCAATGTCGAGATCAAATGCTGCATTGGCAGGGAGTTTAACCTTGATGCTGCCGTTGACAGTTTCGAAGGAGAGGGACTCAAACGATGCATCAGATGCAAAACTGCATTCAATCGAACCGTTCACAGTTTCCATTTGGGCTTTTGCGTGCAAGTTACTGGCGTGAATCCGCCCATTGACGGTTTCGATATTGACGGAACCCTCCAGTGCATCGGCACTGATGGAACCATTGACGGAATCGAGACCGACGTTCATGCCGGCGGGTACCCGGAGTTGGTATTCCACGGTTGCATTGAGTTGTGATCCCGTGACCCACTGCCAGAAACCGCCCTGTTTGCGCGGTAGTTTGGTTTCCACTTTCAGGGTGGAGCCGTCGGGCTTGATATCGATTTGAATCTGTTCAAGGTAGGATTCGGCATCGGAATCGCTGCCCGCCCGCACCTTGCGGATGGCGATCAGTTCAATCTGATCAGAAGCATCGCCGGTGCAGGTGATGGAGCCGTTGATGTTGGAAACTTCCACGCGCTCGAACTCTGCAGCGGAAAACTGATGAGTGACGCTGTCTTCCAGGCTGGCTGCCTGAGTATATACTGCGGTTCCGAGCCCGATCAAAAGCAGGGAAAGCAGGGTAGGAATAGGGAATGTCTTATGCATGATGAATAGCAGGTTTATTGTGAATGAACATACGCTTGCATCATGCCAAATGTTTCAGATTCCCCGAAATAGGGGAAGAAGCCTGGAAAATCCACTGCCACAGAGCGTGAATTACCTGATAATTTGGCGAGGAATTTAAGATCTTGGCGAAATCGGCCAATTTTGTAGACGATACAACTGAGGCTTTCAGAGTCTCTTAATTCTGAAATTTAGAAAATCTAATACTTGAATACGTGACTATTAGTCATTAGCTTCTGCGTCATGGAAAAACGACCATTTAAAGTGTTAGGAATTCAACAGATCGCGATCGGTGGCCTGGACAAGGGCAAACTGGCTACCTTCTGGGTGGACATGCTGGGTCTGGTCAAGGAGAAGGATTTTCAGAGCGAGCGTGAAAACGTGGATGAGGATGTACTGCTGATGGGCAGTGGACCCCATGCGGTTGAGGTGGATCTGATGCAACCGCTCGATCCCGAAAAAAAACCGAAGGTACATGAACCTGCGCTGAATCACGTCGGCTTGTGGGTAGATGATCTTGAAAAGGCAGTACAGTGGCTGACTGCACAGGGAGTTCGCTTCACGCCAGGTGGCATTCGACCGGGAGCTAGCGGGTACAATGTATGTTTCATCCATCCCAAGGCGAATGAGGAGTTTCCACTCTGCTCAGAAGGAGTTTTGGTAGAGTTGGTTCAGGCCCCGGCAGAAGTGATTGCTGCCAAGTCGTGAACAACTCGAGAGTATTTTTGAGTTGGGTTTCCCTTGCATGGAAATCCCGATGCAAAGTGCTTGTTAAGAGATGATTGTTGTGAAAAACCCCCGGA
>JBEGIR010000022.1 GCA_040224245.1 Puniceicoccaceae bacterium
AAGTGGGCAGCGCCAAAAAGGCTTTGTGTCTCCGACTCGTCGGGGGGGGTTGCAGTTCCGATTTTTCAGAGCGTATTGAGTTCGGCATCTGCCGAACGGTGTTTTGAAATCCTGGTTTCAATTCTCTCACCTCCGTAGTCCCGACGAGTCGGGATAAGAATTCGGACCCACGTTGGAGTGCGAAAACAACCGAACGCTCCGAATCACCCGCTACCTTCAGCTTGGTCTTCTCTCTTCGACTTGCTCCTGACTCCTGTGGCATATCCGCTAAGTGAGAACGGTACGACAGGGACATCGGTTACAAACCGTTGCTCCCAATCGTAGCGGGAGCTTCCAGCTCGCGCCCCATCCTCAGCTCACTGGAAAATGTAAAAAAGGTCAGTCCAATGTTTCAGGATTTCTCAACTGATCCAACACCTGCATCACTTCGCCGGTGGCATCCCTTCGATGGCGACTGATCCAGCTTTGCACTGATGAAACCGCCCCCATCCGGAGGTGGGTCGCGATCCACGCGTTGGGCGTAAGATACATCTCCCGAAGGTAGCAGGCAATCGCAACTTTCCACAATGCCCCTTTTGCTGCATGCTCCAAAGCCGATACATCCTTTCCCAGCAACTCCATACACCTTTCAACCGCGCTTTGCCAGAGCGCCTCCTTCAACTCCCTCGTATCCTTCTCGTGAGCCTGATTGAGCCGTTCCATCGCTATTCCTGCCAACAGATCCTTCTTGAACTCCTTGCTCCCCTTGGCCCACCCCCAGGTCATCTTCTCAAATCCAAGCTCCTGCTGTTCCTTCTCACTGTTGCTCAGCCATTCCAGATACTGCCGGTATTGCAAATGCCCTTGCGAGTCATCGGCCAGGCGATTGGACAGCCCAAGGCAGGTTGTGTAATCCCCATCAAGCCACCTCCAGTTTCAACAATAAATGGGACACCCCCTCTCTTGTTGCGGAGTATTCGGATTATAACCACCCGTGCCACCGTTCCCACCAGAACCACCACCGGACGAAGGGCTTCCTCCACTAGGCTGATAGGATGTTGATCCATCGCAAACAACTTCGACACCCATCAATTCCGAATACTGATTTGTAAAACTGTATGCAAAATCTCCGACCCAAACCAGTATATTGGTAACCACAGACTCCCATCGATACACCAGATTGCATCCGTTTCCCATCGGCGTTTGTTCGGTCCAATAAGGTGGTACCGTTGTTCCTCGATAATTTCCGGGATTTGATAATGTTTGCCGAGATGACTGATTTACAGGACTTAGCTTCGAGTTCACCTCCGCATTAGAACTTAGATTCGAGATCGCACCCGCAATCTTTATCGTATCTCGAACTTTGCTTGCCATTGGTGAACGGTTTTCGGAATTCAACCGCGCAACTGCGTCATCCACAGCCTTGCCTACCGCTTGATCCAACGATGCCTCATCGTGGCGATCCGTATCTTGATGATGATAGGCCGCAAGCGTCGCCACCTGAAAATCATTTCTCTGCCCAGCGGTCCAACTGTTGTAATACATGTTGTAGGCGTGGGTAAGGATTTTGCGCCAGTTGGAGTTCCCGTCGCTTGTCGCATTCAGGCCCTCTCGCCACCAGTGGTATTCATCAGGGCCGCCTTCGCGGATGACCGACAGCCCCAGGAACTCCCGCTGATTCACCGGATCATTTCCCACAAAAGCATACAAATTCAGCCCACCCTTCTCCCCGATGGGGTCTTGGTTTAGGAAGCGTCCGAGGCCGTGGGAGTAGTAGCGGTAGCCGTAGTAAATGAGTCCCGAGTCGTTGTCGGTGAACTTGGTCTGGTAGCGGAAGGGATTGATCGATTCGTACCCGTTTCCGGTCGCAACACGTGTCTTGCCGTACGGATCGTATTGGTAGTTCGCCACGATGCTGCCGTCGGAGGCATGCACGAGCTGCGTCACATTGCCTGAATCGTGAGGAAAAAATTCTGAGGAAATCCAGCGCATGAGCTTGATGATCAGGCTATGCCAGACACCCAACTCCGCAAGACCAAAGGAGCGCGGCATTAGAACAATTTCCCACTGAGTTGATGCCACACCTCATCTTTTGTTTTTACGCTCTGCTCTGGATTTCCGGATTGCTGCTCACTGGGATTTCCCGCAGAACCAGAGAGTTGAACGATCCATTTTTTTATGTTTTCTGCACGCGAATTGACCCATTCCTATGGAGGACTCCCCCTGCTGGACCGAGCACAGCTCACGATTCAGCCGGGTGAGCGGGTTGCACTGATCGGTCGCAATGGTCAGGGTAAATCAACCTTGATGAAGATACTCTGTGGTCAGCTCGCTCCGGACGAGGGACAATTTGAGCGCAGCACCGGGCTCACCCTCGCCTACCTGCCTCAGGAAATCCCAACACACCTTTCCGGTCGCGCATTCGACGTTGTATTGGAAGGACTTGGCTCCATCGCTACCCTCGAAAAACGCTACCACGACACGAGTCGTGCCCTCGAGGAAAAACAGGGTGACTCCGAGGCTTTGCTGCAGGAACTCAGTCGCCTCCAGCACGAACTGGAACACGCGGGCGCGTGGGAACTGAACCGACGGGTCGAGTTGATCCTCGAAAAACTCAAAATTGACGCTGATCAACCTTACGAGGCCCTTTCGGGTGGCATGAAACGTCGCGTCATTCTGGGCCGGGAACTCATCAAGGAACCCACCCTGCTGATGCTGGACGAACCCACCAATCACCTCGATTTTGAATCGATTCGCTGGCTCGAATCCTTCCTTGTCGGACTGCGAACCGCTTTGATCTTTGTGACCCATGACCGCGTCTTTTTGAGAAAGGTCGCCACCCGTATCCTCGAACTGGATCGGGGGAAACTTCAGTCGTTTGAAGGAGATTACGACACCTACCTTTCTCGCAAAGAAGCGCAGCTCGAGGCGGAGCAGCACCGCAATGCGGTTTTTGACAAAAAACTCTCGCAAGAGGAGGCCTGGATTCGTCAGGGCATCAAGGCCCGAAGAACCCGAAACGAGGGACGCGTGCGTGCACTGCATGAGTTGCGCGAACAGCGCAGCCAGCGCAGGGAACAACCCGATCAAGCGGATTTTGCAATCCAGCAGGGCACGCTCTCCGGGCGCAAGATTCTCACCGTCAAAAACCTGTGCTACCGCTGGGATACCCGCGAGATCGTTCGGGATTTCAGCACCACGATCTGGCGAGGTGACAAGATCGGCATCATTGGTCCCAATGGATCCGGTAAAACCACCCTGCTGCAACTGCTCCTGGGCAAACTTCAACCGCAGTCCGGCGAGGTTCTTCGCGGAACCAATCTGGATGTGGTCTACTTTGACCAGCACCGTGAACAGCTTGATCCGGAACAGAGCCTCAAACAGGTGGTGGCAGCTGATGATGAATTTGTGCACATCGGCGAACAGAAGCGGCACATCTACAGTTATCTGGGAGATTTTCTGTTCACCCCGGAACAGGCACGCGGCAAAGTCAGTGCTCTCTCCGGCGGCGAACGCAACCGTCTGCTGCTGGCAAAACTGTTCACAAGACAAGCCAACGTCCTGGTCATGGATGAACCGACCAATGACCTCGATCTCGAAACGCTCGAACTGCTCGAAGACCTGCTCTTTGATTATCCTGCCACGCTGTTACTGGTGAGCCATGATCGCCAGTTTCTCAATCGAGTCGTCACTCAGACCTTTGCCCTGGAAGCCAACGGTGTCGTCAGGGAAACCATTGGAGGATATGACGAATACGAACGTCAGACACTGCGCAACGATGCTGCCCTGACGAAACGCTCTGTGAGCAAGCCCAAGTCTGAGGATGTGCGCAAGAGCGACAAACCCCGCTACCGAACCAATCGTGAACAATGGGAACTCGACGACATTCCAGGCAAGATCGAAGCCCTCGAAGCGAAACAGCAGGAGTGGATCCACTCTATGGCCCAGCCTGACTTCGGTTCCGACCCAAAGCAGATTCGATGCGCTCAACAGGAACTCGATCAAATCGAAGCACAGCTGATGCAGCTGATGCAGCGCTGGGAGGAACTGGAAGCCATTCCTGCCAACCCCAACAAAACCGTACCCCGCCCAAAACCGCGAAGCTGAGCTGAGATCCGCAGCGTTGTTTGCGTTTGACCCGCACAGCTGTCAGACTCCCTCAAAATTCGCATTGAGCCATCATGAAACTCACGCTTCTCACCACTGGCGGAACCATTGACAAGACCTACAACGAGCACAAGGGCGTGCTCGCCAATTATGATACGGTCCTGGATCGCATCCTCGCGGGGCTGCGCCTGCCCGATATCGATATCGATCACATTGAAGTCATGAACAAGGACTCCCTCGAAATGACCGAAACAGACCGCGCGATGCTGCTGCAGGCAGTTCTCGATGCCCAGGCATACAGCGATGCGATTCTGATCACGCACGGCACGGATACCCTGGCAGAATCGGGAGAATACCTCGTGGATCACCTTCATCCGGCACGCATCCCCGTTGTCTTGACCGGAGCCATGCGTCCCTACGAATTTCGGGACAGCGATGCAGTGCAAAATGTAACCGAAGCCCTGCTCGCTGTGAGGCTACTGGGACCCGGCGTGTATGTGGTCATGCACAACCGGGTGCTGAATTTTCCGGGCGTGATCAAAAACCGCACCCAACTCTGCTTTGAGCGGAGAACGACCTGACCACTTTCCTCACTTGGGAGGACGGTTGTCCGAATAGGACTTCACCACGCGCCAGCGTTTGTGATCGATCACCTTCTTCAGCTTGCGTTCGATGTAGTCCTGCGCTTCCTCCATGGTTTTGAATTCCACCGGATGGGAGATGACCTTCGGATAGGTGTCGTTGACCTCATAGTATTTTTCGAACACCCAAAACCGGGTGATGCCCAGACGAACCCTGCGCTGAACACGATACACATTGTCTGCATTGGCGACGATTCGATAGCGTTTCATGACAAATGATGGATTGATGCGATGGAGACTCCTTGTCGTTGTGATGGTCGGGGCAAACGCAATCACTGGCGTAGTGGGGTGATCCCCATCAATCGCCAACGCGCTGCCTCGATAGCCCACACTATCCGCAGCACCTGTGGAGAATCAAGCGTGATTACAGCATGACGTCACACCAGGTTGTTGTCCCTGCCTAATATCCCTCATGTGGGATCATAATGAGTCAGAAAGTTCACAAAAAACCATTGGACAGATACCCTTCATGGGATTACACTGAAAAAACAGGCAATTTTTCTACTTTCCTTTCTCTGGCACCCGATTTGCTGAAAAGGTCGTATGACCGACTTTCGAAATCCCGCAACTTTGAACCGCAACGAAGTGGCGAATTTTCGAGAGTTTGATTCGCAATCTGGTGTGACACCAACAAGACAGACCATGGCAACACAATCCTCGTCCGATACGATTTGCGTCGAAAGGAACCCCTTGGGGGACTTCACTTTCTTCGAGGACTATGTCATCGCAGAGTGGCACAATCCTGAACTCGACTCCTTCGACCTCATGAAAATGGCAACCGTTGCCAAATCGGTGTATGGTTCATCAATCTGGGGCTATATCTCCAATCGAACGCACGCTGGCGTTTCCAATCCGGTGGCCGTCTATCAGATGCTGAAAATGAAAAACGCTCCCGAAGCGGTTGCCATCGTGACCTATTCGATGCGTTCCCATCTCGTGGCCCGTCTCGAAAAGGAACACTGCAAGGCTGTACCGATGGAAATTTTCACCAAACTGGGCGATGCCAAAAACTGGATGCAAGAACAGATCGAACAACTCAAAGCTGCCCGCACCCGTGCCTCGGGCGCGATGATGGCCTGATGCGCTGCCAATGGGTTTGGCAACCCAACGCGCTTCTGGATTTCCGCGATTCAACACACCGTCATACTGACTCGCTGAAGGATTGACGGGAACCTCCCCAAAACGGTCCTTCAGTCGCTTGAGGAAAGCATTGCAAATCCACGCAACCTGTGTGGGGATGGCACGCATCTTCATCCATCCGACAGGAACCCTCCTGCTTTGACGTCACCATGTTGAGCTACCGCCACGCCTTTCACGCAGGCAACCACGCTGATGTTTTCAAACACGCAGTGCTGATTCACTGCATCCGTCACTTTCTCAAAAAGGAGAAGGCATTCCACTACATCGATACCCACGCAGGGGCTGGTCTCTACGAACTCACCCAGGGCTTCGCCGCGCGCACCCGCGAATCCGAAACAGGCATTGCTCAACTGGTGTCCGCCAACGCCGACAACCTGCCGCCGCTTTTGAGGAACTATGTGCACACCGTGCTCAACTTTAATCCCACCCCGCAGCTTGAATTCTATCCGGGTTCCCCATTGATCGCTCAGTATCTGATGCGACCCCACGATGCCCTGCGGTTGCATGAGCTTCACCAGGCCGATCACGACATCCTGCAGACCCATGTTGCAGGGGACCCCCGGATCCTGCTGCAGAAACGCGACGGTTTCCGAGGACTCATCAAGGCCTTTCCACCAGTCTCGCGCAGAGGTCTGGCACTCATCGACCCGCCCTACGAGGTGAAAACCGACTATCGCATCGTCGCCGATGCCATTCACGATGCGCGCGTAAAATTCCCCACAGGGACCATTCTGGTCTGGTATCCACTGCTCGAAAATGAGTTGTTCCGGTATTTGAAAGAAGACCTCATTCAGGTCAGTGGCCCCAGCTGGCTCAACGCGGAATTCGGCGTCAGCAAACCAGGCCCGGGTCTCTATGGTTCAGGCATGTGGGTGATCCAGCCCCCATGGGATCTTCCCGCAGAACTGGAACAATGCCGGGCACCGCTGTTGCAACTGCTCGGGGCAGGCCCATCCGCTTCCCTCGACGTCAGGTTTGAAATCCCATAAAGTGGCTCTTCAAGCAAAAGCTTGAATCCTGCAGGGGGATTCCCTTAAAACAGAGCTGATCCATTCCCAACATCGTGTTCCATCGAAATACTGACGATTTGCTCCATGGCTGATATCAACCGCAGGAAATTCCTATTCAGTCTGGCAGGCATCGCGCTGGGAGCACCGCTGCTGACAGCTGCGGGCAACCCCATCTACCGCGTCAGAAAGGGGGACACCCTGAGCGCGATTGCGCGACAATACGGCGTCACTGTTGGAGAACTCCGGGCGGCAAACGACATCCGTGGAAGCCTCATTCACATTGACCAAACCCTGATCATTCCCCAACCCTCATCCGCACTCGCAAGCGTTCTGAGCGAAACCAAGCGCATTCGGGTGAACCACAAGAAGTGGAAGTACATCGTCGCTCACCACAGTGCCACACCGCAGGGAAACGCTACAATCTTTGATCAGGTCAATCGGCGGCGGGGCATGAAAAACGGACTTGCCTATCATTTTGTGATTGGAAACGGCAAAGGGTCTCCTGATGGAGCCATCGAAGTGGGTTCCCGCTGGACCCACCAGATGCACGGCGGACACGTCAGCAAATGGGAGTACAACAACCACGGCATTGGCATCTGCCTGGTGGGCAACTTCGAAAAATCCAGACCCACCCGCAAGCAAATGGAGTCCTTTGACCAGCTGGTGGAATACCTTGGCGGTTCCCTGCTCGATAACCGCTTCAAGTTTCTGGTACACAAAGAGATCAACCCAACGCTCTGCCCGGGACGCTTTTTCCCCACACAGCAAAAACACCGTCAGTTTGGGTAACCTTTGCCCATATTTACAGCTGGTGGATTGCCCTTGATCCAACAAAGCTAAAGGGTTGCGAAAGCCCATCGCGCGCACTAGGTTGTGCGATTGTTTAGATCGGTATGCCCAAATCTGTCAGGAAAAAACCCTCTCCCAAAGCGGTCACCACTTCCTTTGGACCGCGTCTCAAACAGCCCAAACCTGTGCTGGCGACCAGCTTGTGGGTTGCAGGGCTGTTGCACCTGATTGCATCGCTGGACTACCGGGCCGACCAACCCGGCTGGTTTGAGGGGATTGCACGCCGCACATCCGACTTTGGACCGCTGAATCTGATCGGCAAACTCGGGGCCGATATCGCCTACCTGACCCTGCTCAATATCGGTCTTGTCGCATGGCTCCTGCCGCTCTTGCTCTTTCAGTTTGCATTTTTGCTCTACCGTCGCCGCCCACATCAGGTCACCTGGCTTCACGGAATCGGGGCCGGGATGCTGCTGACTGCCGGAACTGCATTTTTTGATTTTGCCGAACTGCATTTCTGGCCAGCACTGCGTTCCTCCTTGCCTGAGGACTACGTTCCAAACGGATTGGGAGGAGGTATCGGAAATGCATTGCACCAGGGGTTGCTCGGTGAATTCATCGGGCCTGTCGGTTCCGGCATCATCCTGACAGTGCTCCTGCTCGGGGCACTCTACCTGAGTTTTCGCAATTCCGCCAACGGACTCGCACGCCTGATCGCACGCATTCGCATTCGGCTGCCTCGCCTTCCCAAACGAAGCCCGCGCGTCAAAACCAAACCCATAAAAACAGACCGCTCCCGTTCCACTGAAGACTTCGATCTCGATGAAGAACAACCCCTGCCAACTCCCATGCAGGTCAAGCGCAAGTGGCTCAGCCCGCTCATCGGCAAATCCATCGTGGATGAAGACCCCGAATCGCTCAAATCCCCACTTCAGTTTGAGGAAAGCAACAAACCCAACGAAGCTTACCTTGAAGCCTTGGGAAAACCCATTCCCGTGCCGTCCCCACTCGCAACCCGGGGAAAGACCAGGCCAAAGTCCAACGCGCGCATGATCCCGGAAGATCCTGTCCCCCCGCAAAGCCCAACCCACTCTGCACCTCCCGCTCCCGAACCCTCTGCTTTTGCTGCGGAAAGCGCCCGAGTGACGATCATTGAAAGCGAAAAAGCAGAGCGCGACCGCATGGTTCCCCCCAAAAAGCGTGGCAAATACAAATTTCCTCCGATCGAGCTGCTTGAGGTCTCAGATGAGTTGCCGCCAGACGCCACAACCGACCATCAGGCAGTTGCCGAGCGGCTGCGGAGCACACTGGAGGATTTTAAGATCAAGGTGGAACTCGGTGAGGTTCACATCGGCCCTGTCATCACTCGTTACGACCTGCATCCCGCTCCCGGAGTTCGAGTGGAAAAAATCGCTGCTCTCGAGAAAAACCTCACCATGGCGCTCCAGGCACAGTCGGTGCGCATCCTCGCTCCCGTGCCGGGCAAGGGCTGTGTCGGGATTGAAATACCCAACCGCAACCCCCAATCCGTTCGGGTACGCGATATTCTGGAAACACGGGTCTGGACCGCTTCCAAGGCGGAAATCCCCATTGTTCTGGGCAAAGATGTCAGCGGAAAACCGTTGGTCACCGATCTCACCCGCATGCCCCACCTTCTCATCGCCGGCTCCACAGGATCGGGAAAGACCGTCTGCATCAACGCGGTCATCTGCTCCCTGCTCTACCACTCCAGCCCTGAGGATGTACGCTTCATCATGGTCGATCCCAAGATCGTTGAGATGAAGATTTTCAACGACCTGCCGCACATGCTCATCCCGGTGGTCACCGATCCCAAGCGCGTTCCCAATGCATTGAAATGGTTGATTTCCGAGATGGAAAACCGCTACCAGATCTTCGCCAAAGCCGGAGTGCGCAACATTGCCGGTTTCAACGCAAAAATCCTGAAAAACCAGGAGGCCAGGGCAAAGGCAAAACACATGGATGCCGACCTCACCGCCGAAGAGCGTGCCGCTGTCAGCCAGATTGAAATTCCCAGGGACGATGATGCCCTTGAGATTCCCGAAAAGAAACTGCCCTACATCGTCTGCATCATCGACGAACTCGCCGATTTGATGATGGTTGCTCCCGCAGACATCGAAACCTGCATCGCACGACTGGCCCAACTTGCCCGCGCCGCTGGAATCCATCTGATCATCGCCACCCAACGACCCTCTGTGAACGTGATCACCGGGGTCATCAAGGCCAATCTGCCCAGCCGCATTTCCTTCAAGGTGGCCTCCAAAGTCGACAGTCGCACCATTCTCGATGGAGGTGGAGCGGATACCCTGATCGGACGTGGGGACATGCTGTTCATTCCACCCGGAATCCACCACCTGATTCGTGCCCAGGGGGCATTTGTGTCCGACGAGGAAATTGCGGAAATAGTGGAGTTTCTCAAGGTGAATGGTCCTCCGGAAATTCTGGAGGATATTCAGAAACAGATCGACCGCGATCCCGATGATGATGGGGGTCCTACCACCAGTGCCGATTCTGAGGACTGGGGCGATGCGATGGTGCCCGATGCCATCGAAGTGCTGCGCAGCACCAAACGTGCTTCAACTTCCATGCTTCAGCGGCGGCTGCGCATCGGATACAACCGCGCCGCCCGCATCATGGAAATTCTTGAAGAGCGCGGAATCGTCGGCCCTGACAACGGTTCACAACCCAGGGAAATTCTCACCGACCTCAACGATTTTTAGCCCCCATTCAACCAAGCTTTAGGTGCCCCACCTGATAGGCGCAATTGCCTGCTGATCTGCGTTGAGCTTCACAAGTGACCAACTCAACCATGACGTAGGCATCCATTGCAGTTGCGATGTCCGCAACCGACGTCAGGAAGCCTTCTGTTCCATTCGCGCTTTGCTTCGAAGCTTCGCAATGCGTTTTTGGAGAACGGCCTGCCGCTCCTGCGCATGTAGCTGCTGCAGGATGGTTTCACGAACCTCCTCAAATTCCAGTTGCCGCGCTTGCTGACGATTCTCAACGCGCAGCAAATACCAGGTGCCTTGTCGGTCAATTGCATCACTGATCTCCTGCGGTTGTGCGGCAAACACAAACGCATCAAATTCGGCAGCAAGTTCGCCTCGTCGAACACTACCCAAAAAGCCGTCATTTGCAGGCTCATCCGAGCGCTGCTTGACCAGCGTCAGGAATGATTTCCCCGCCCGCACTGCTTCCGCAACCTTGTTCACTTCATCACGTGCCCTCAGCCGCTGCATCGGGGTCTTGTAGTGCTTCACAAACCACCGAACCTCAGCGGATTCTTCCTGAAAATACGAGTCCAGATGCTCTTTGTAATGTTTTTTTGCGTGACGATCCTTGGGCGCAGCCACAGTCGCGTGTATCGACTCCACCCAGCGATCCACCAGCAAGCGCTGCATCAGGTGCTTGCGAAGATCCTCCACCGATTCCCCATTCCTGCGAAGATAATCTTCAACCCCTGACATGCCGCCATTGCGATCTGCAAGCCACTGCAGCTGTGCCTCCACATCCGCCGCATCCACAGTGATGCCACACTTCACCGCCTCCTGCTTGAACAAGAGGTGATCCACAACGTTCGACTGGGCACGATCCTTCACCGAAAGGCGCATGCGATCCGTCAGAAGTGAGGGATCGTTGACCTTGAGTTCGGCCAATAACTGGCGTTCTTCCTGTTCGATGCTGGCAGCAGATACTGCTTCTCCATTGACCCATAATCCCATAACAAATGCTCCTCTCTTTGACCCCTTTCAAAGCGACATGGTCGTGTATCCGATTTCACGGATATACCATGACTTAGAATTGCCACTGTGCCCGACGGGAAAGCACATTGCGAATATATTCATTCGTATGCAGCGTGAATCCTCCCGCCCGCAGTGTGACCCGATCCTCGCTCTCGTTGAGCCAACGGCGAATCTTTCCAGGCTGGGCAACCGGAGTCCACTGCATCCCGGGAAGAATGCGCTCCAGCTCTGCAAACACACGGGTTTCGTCGGCGGGACCAGACTTGAACCCATAATCAATCCACAAGCAGTGCTGCCCCACGTAGTTGCAGCTGATCCAAACCTGCGAATCATCGTAGCGGTGCTGTACCTCAACCCAGGGCCGACCGAGAATCTCGTGAATGATTTCATGCGGTTCGCCATACACCTGCTGTACCGTCTCCATCATGAGACTGCCCCAAAGTGAACTGCTCAGTGCCTGGAAACACAACCACCACAACCCATACTTCTGCAGGTTGCGTGAGCTTGCGAAGAACCATCGATACCCCTGTTTCATGTTTCGATCCCCAGTGTGCGAATTCCACATTTGAATTCAACTGTGAAGCATGCCAACGATTTCAACGGTTCCGCCCGCATCAGGCGACTCAAGAATGTTGACACTTTGCGTTTTCCATTAGACAGGAAGCACGATTGTGGATTTATTCAAATCTGCCGGGGTGGTTCCTCCGGTTTGCCGGTAAATCGAGTCACATGAGCAATCTCGGACAACAACTTCAGGAGGCCCGGAGCCGCTTGGGATTTTCCCTCAAAGAGGTGGCGGATATCATTCACATCCGTCCAGAATATCTCGGCGAAATCGAGGAAAACACCTTCAACATCCCGTTGCCAACGGTCTACGTGCGCGGATTTGTTCGCCTCTACGCGAAGTTCCTCAAACTCAATCAGGACGAGATGGTCGAATTGTTCAACAAACGCCACGCCCAAATCGAATTTTCCTCCGAAGTATCGGCAGACCGGGAATCCCTGCGCGAAACCAAATCACTGGGCCAGTTCACGCTTCCCCACGCCGACTCACACGAAGAGGGCATCGAACGCAGCGGGGGAAGTCGCATCTTCGAGCGCTACCGTGCAAGTGATGACGACAACCGCTCCCCCTGGATCTATGTGGCGGGCATCGGCGCAGCCGTTATCCTGGTATTTGCCATTGTATTTTCGGTCCGGCTTCTGTTCTTTCCAACCGCTGAAGATCCGGAAGATTCCCAAACGGCGTCGGCATCCCAACCCGGACAAACTCCGACTCCCCAATCCCGTCCCGCTGCAGCGGTCGAATCGCTGCGTGAGGAGTTGATCGGACTGGTCGCCAAAGCTCCTGTCTATGTCTATGTGACACAAACCAAGGATCGTGAGATCCTCTACTCGGGCCGCCTCGAGAGCGGTGAGCGCAAGTCCCTCATCCGGGATGGAGAAATTTCCATCGCCTGTGACAAGGCCGAAAATCTCATCGTGGAAAAAGGAGGCATCCCCGTTGACCTCAAGGGAGCAACAGGGAAAGTCCAGTTTCTGATCGACTGACGCTACAGTTGAAGGCTTGGGGAGGGGCAATTCGCGCATGCCCCTGTGCCGAATGTGCCGTGATTTCTGTCGCCCAAGAGATCAGTTATCCCAGAGCGACTGCGACTGATGGGGACGACGCAACCCCACAGGCGTGCCCAGAATTTCGGCATTCAATACCGCCTTGCGCGAGGAACCGGGTTCGCGCAAGTCCCGCATCACCTCTTTCACAAGGCGGCTGCGCTGGTACCGGCGGTATGAGCGAGTGGAGGCATCCTTTTGCTTCCACGCATCACCCTGGCGAAGACTGTCAGCCTTGCTCTGCTCCTGTGCAGCTCTCGCTTGCATCGCGCGCACCTGATCCTGCATCTCCTGCATCTTGCGCAGGCGTTCGGCTGCCTCACGATCCTGAGCATCAAAGCGTTCGGACGACCCCGACGAGCTCCGGGGAAGCGGTGCAGTCGGGGAGGGTTCCGTGCGCATGCTGGGACGCGATGCTTCGGACGTGGGTTCTGAACGCGGTGCTTCCGTTTCCGCACTGCCCCTTTGATTGGCCTCAATGCGACGCCGTATTTCCTCCCGAAGCTCAGCGAGCGGATCCCGATCTTCAACTTCCGGTTCGGGATTCGATGCCTCACCAGGCTTTCCCTGCTTCTTCTTGTCCGGTTTGAACAGCCCGTTCAAAATAAACGTGGCAATGAAGATGATCGGGATGATGAGATCGATCAGATTTTCCATAACGAGCCAAGCAGGGAGTTATTGTCGGTGTGCGAAGGATTTCCCTTGCACACCGGTCTTCCGCAGAGGCGAATGCACTCAAGACTTGGTGGTGTAACCGTCCGCATCCGAAGCATCGTCCTTTGCGATATTTTCGCGCATCTTGGTATCGGCCTGAATGTTGTTCAACCGGAAGTAGTCCATGACTCCAAGGTTGCCCGATTTCAGCGCGTCGGCTACGGCAAGCGGCACCTGGGCCTGGGCTTCCACGAGTTTTGCCTGCATTTCTTCGACTTTTGCACTCATCTCCTGTTCGAGTGCCACAGCTGCTGCCCGTCGAATTTCTGCCTGCGCCTGCGCCATGTCCTTGTTGGCCTGTGCCTGCGCAACCTGCAGGGTTGCTCCCACGTTTTCACCCACATCCACATCGGCGATATCAATGGAAAGAATTTCAAACGCCGTGCCGACATCCAGACCACGCTCAAGAACGCGCTTGGAAATGGAATCGGGATTTTCAAGCACCCATTTGTAGGACTCTGCCGAACCGATCGTGGTCACGATGCCTTCTCCCACACGCGCAATGATGGTTTCTTCCTGGGCGCTACCCACATAGTGTTCCAAATTGGAGCGAACCGTCACCCGCGCGCGCACCTTTACCTGAATGCCATCTTTGGCCACCCCGTCAATTGTGCTGCGTGAACCGCCGGGGCTGGGACAGTCGATCACCTTGGGATTGATCGACGTGCGCACCGCTTCGATCACGGATTTTTCCGTACCCTTGGTCGCGAGGTCGATGGTGCAGGCCTGATCCCAATCAAGCGCAATGCCCGCTTTCTGGGCATTGATCAACCCCTGCACGGTCTGGATCACTTCCCCTCCCGCCATGAAATGCGTTTCGATTTCGTTCACCGATACATCGATACCTGCTTTCACGGCACGAATGCGGGCATCCACAATGAGTGAGTGTGGCAGTTTGCGGAGCCAGCGCATCGCAATGAGGTTTCCAAAACTCACGGGTGCCCCGGAAAACCGGGCCTTCAGCCAGACACTGATGAATGAAGAAATGGTGAAGAACATGACCAGCAGCACAATGCCGCCTGCCGCGATTAAGATGAGTCTGAGGTCCATAGTGTGATGTGCAGTGGTTAATATGGTTACAATCTAGACGAATGGATCAAATTCCTGAATTCAGATGTCCGGGGTTTTTCGATGCACCCTTACATGGAACACGTTCGAATCGAGAATGACAACCTTTTCCCCCGCTTCCACCCATCCATTTTCGGATTTGGCTTCAAGTAACTTTCCATCCACACGAATGCGTCCGCTCGGAGTCAGCGGAGTTGCTGCCTCTGCTTCCTGTCCCACATAGGCTTCCACCTCGACTGCCTTGAGACTCGCACTGCGGATCGCATCCTGATGCTGTATCCTTCGGGCAAGCGGGGAACGGAGCAACCACTTCACTTCGATAAAGAACATGATCACCACTACCAGCCCGCCTCCGGCAAAAACCAGCAGTCCCATCTCCCATCCATAAGTGGATGTGGCCGCAGCGGCAGCACCGAGAATGCAGACCAGTCCGATCAGGGCCAAAAATCCTCCCGGAACAAAAATCTCCAGAAAGAAAAACAACAGTGCAAACACCAGAAGTGCGACCACAGCCGTCATGTTTCGACCTCCTTCACTGCGTCAGATGCGTCAACAGATTCAACCAGCAGGGAATAGGAGCGATAGCCCACCACACGAATTCGCTGCCCTTTGGCAATGGAACCCAGCACTGCACTGGCCTCAAAATACTGATTCCCGATCCTCACCTTTCCCAACGGATGCAACGCGGTTTCGACAACACCTTCTGCGCCGATATCGGGCAGCGCCGCTCCCTCGGTTGCGTGAATCGCTCCGCCGAGCACCGTTGGGGAGGGAGCCGGACTGTTGTCCGCAACTGTCAATTTGGATTCGAGCCACCGGATCGGAGCAGTCTTCCAAAGCAGGACCAACGCCAGCAATGCTCCCGCACTGCTGAGGATCACCAGCGTGCCCGCATCCAACACTCGATCCCATTCCACGACAAAGCCGATGCCATCCGGATTGGGCCAAAAATCCGCAAGCGACCAAACCAGGGAACCCAAAACCAGTGCAATACCGAGAAACCCGAAGATGAGAAATCCGGGAAGGATGAACAACTC
>JBEGIR010000023.1 GCA_040224245.1 Puniceicoccaceae bacterium
CGGTCTCCTTGATCGCTTCCAGGGCAACCCTGGATTTGAACTCGGCACTGAATGAGCGGCGTTTCTTGGACATGCTTTTTCCTCCTTTTTGGTAGTTTATTCATAGCTTGTCCACCTGTCCAGTTTTCCGGGACCACTTCAGTTCGACGGCGAAAGCCTCCCCGCGCCAGCGGCTACCGGGCAAGCCAACGATGCAATTCAGTTCAAAGTTAGTTCGACTTACCATCCCCGACACTCGACCATTTTTGTTTACAAAAAAATCCGCAACTCCTTCAAGTTACAGATCTTCTTGTAAACAAAAATGGTCGGGACGACTGGATTCGAACCAGCGACCCCTTGCACCCCATGCAATTCGAGAAGGATGTAAAGACATGGGCAAGAAGAAGAAGGGGAAGTATGATGGAATACAGCGCTGGATTTAGGGTTTATTTAGGGTTTTTTTGGTGGAAGGGGTTTCGATGTGCTGAATTGCCCAGGCGCAGAGGAAGCGAATTGCGGCGCTTGTGTCGGTGAAGTGATAGCGTTTTGCAAAGTCGCGGATTTCCTTGAGTTGTTCCTCGCTGAGTCGAACGGTGAATGGGTCCATGAAACGGGGTATGTCTTACTGGAGGCATGCGCTCGTTGGGTGGGCGTAAGACAAGAATTGTGCCAGATAGTGTTGAATACCGGAATTCCGGTAGTCTTGAGAGATCGACGCGTGACGGATTTTCTTGAGTTCAAAACACCTTCACTGGATGCTTGAGGGCTATCCTTATCATCTCCTCATGCAAAAGCTATCGGCTCGTCCGCTGGAGTGTGCACCTGACAATGTTGTCGCGTTGGAATCGACAGATGTTTGGGCACTTCCTTCCCCCGAAAACCTCTCACCTGCCGCCTGGGAGGCGTGGGTATCGCGTCAGCAGGATCGCGAACTGTTGCGCGGATACCTGCTGTATTTCCACGACCGATACTGTGTCACTTCTGCGCCGCGCGGGGCTTCTGGCGCGAGTTGAGGGATTTTCGCACGGCTCCGGAATCGTATTGGCTGCCGTCCTCAGTTACCCAGGAAAGATCCTTTGATCGATCTACACTCACTTTGAGCCCACGCTCGAGAGCTGCAAGGATGGCGGCCCGGATGTACTCAGAGCGGTTCACGTGGTTTTCACGCGCCTGCTCCATGATGTCATCGATAAGGTCGAGCGGTAGATTGACGGTGACGTTTTTGGTCCCCTCTGGGATGTCTCTGGTGGCCATTGGGTGTCGCTTCGTTTTATTAAGTGGCTTCCTAAGTCCTCTTGTTTGTCAAAGAAACCGAGAAAATCAACAAAATCAACATTTCTTGTTGACTTCGTAAGTAACTTAATAAGAATCCACCTCATCAGATGAACGCCATCAGGGTTGTCCTGAAGGAAACTTAGTAAGTAACTTAATATGTCAACGAACCCCATCAGCCCTGATTCGATCAACACGAGTCTGAACCTTCCGGCAGGATACGCACGCAGGTTGGGCCGCATGGCAACCCGTGCGAATATGAGTGTGGGAAATCTTCTGAAGATCGCATTGGTGCATTTGGAATTTGATGGCATGGACAATGCCAGAGACCTGTTGGCCAAGGGTAGTCGCGAGATCAACGCAACGCTGCGGCAGATCGCACAGAAGCCTTTGATCGTGGTGGCGTTCCTGCTGCTTGGGTTGTCCACTCTGGATTTTTCTCAGTGGGTGGCGAGCCGTCGCGTCGGCGGAGCTGCTGGTGTGCGAATCGTCCGCGTTATGCGTGGGCGGGAACAGGAGGGCGTGTGATGCAGATTGCATTGGATCCAAAGCAGATCGACGACCTAGCGAAAAAGACTGCCGTCTATCTCGCGGGGCTGATGCATCCGAGAGGTGAGCAGGCCTACAAAAACCTGACGGTGGCGCAGTTTGCGAAGCGGTTAGGAGTGAGTCGTCACACGGTGTACCAGTGGTTGCAGGATGGCGACATCAATGCAGCTCAGCTCGAACCCAAGATTCTGATTTCTGAAACTGAACTTTCCAAAAAGAACCCCAGAATCAAATGACCGAATGCGAAGAAAGAAAGAAGACGGCGCGCGAGATTGCGAGGCTGCTCGAAGACCTCATCAACGATGAGATGCCGAACATTCTGCGCGATGAAGTGCGCAGGCATGATTCTCCGGAAGTCGTCAACCTTGTGGTTGATGTGGCGGTGACCCGAGAGCCGAATCCATTGTGTCAGGTAAGTCTGCAATACTCTGCAGTCCGTAAGGTGGCACGAAGCGTGCGTGTGGTCCTGAACCAGACCGAGATCCCTCTCGGAGCGGAGGAGGTCCCTGTATGATCACCAGTAGCGAGCGCATCATCCGCATTCTTTGCGGCACCATGATTTTTCTTTTCGGCATCCTGCTATGGATCGCCGCGATCTATCAGCCGACGATGTGGCAGCTGTGGATTCTTGGATTTGTGTCGATGCTGTTTGCATCGACGATTTGGCCCCGAAACCACCAGGAGGAACGTCAATGAAAGACTCATACGCATGGCAACCAGACCTCGCTTTCACGCAGGACGAATTGGAAATGTTCAAGGCAATGCTGTCGGATGGACGTTGGCACACGATGAGGGAACTCGGTGTGCGCACGGAGGGTGAACGTCGCAAATACCGCTATATGGCGGAGCACAGCGACGGAGAAATCATCAGCGGAAACCTCGGATACAAGCTGCACGCAGCTGCAACGTATCAAGAGAGCGTTGAGTTCGAAGCCCGCTGGATGAGCCAGATCAAGAAGATGATGCGCCGGATACAGGAGGCTCGCAAAGCCCGCCAGCGTCACAACCTGGCAGAGAAGGTCGCATGATCACAGCTGGCACAGTTTTGTTGGATCGAGTTGGCGAAGGCTCACCGCCACCGGAACGTCTGGTGGTGGTGTCGATCGATGGGCAATGGATCGAAGCGGCGAGCGACCGACACAATCAGGCGGTAAGAGTGCATTTGGACTATGCATTGCGGCGGATGCTGCCGCAGATGGTCCAACCCACGACCAGGAGGGAACGGCGATGAACTACAGCGAAGCATACAAGGGAAATTACCTCGAGGCGGCTGACCTTATGGGCAAGGGAGAGGTGGCGGTAACGATCGAGAAAGTCGATGAGCCCAACACGATCAAGTGTGAGGACGGGCGCGTCATCGACAAAGTGGTGTTGCACTTCCGGGGGGCCAAGAAGCCGTGGATTGTGAACAAGACCAATGCTCGCACGATCATGTATATGACGGGCAAGGCCCGATTTGCCGATTGGGTTGGGGAAACGATCACGTTGCACCTGGTTCCGGGTTTTCGTCCTGACATCCAATCGATTGGACCGACCATTCGGGTGAAGGCACAAGGGCGCCGTCGTTCCGGCGGTATGGCAGGCATGGTCGGCGCTGCAGGGAATGGGGGTGCGGCATGATTTCCGATATACGAGTTTCTTCGGATGAGAGAGAAGATAGAGAGGACAACCTACGGGCGGCAGGAATGGAGGCCTGCCGCCCCATGGGTGAGACCTGATAGATTTGTTCTGGGGTTAACAGTAACGTAGAGCCCGGCGGCAAATGGGGGTAGGGGTACGCCCGTCGCCGGGCCAATTTTTCAAAACCAAAAACAAGAAGCGAAATCATGAGTGAGACTGCAACAGAAACGAAAATGATCGATCCGCAGTCGCTGCGGGATCTGGTCTGCGCCTGGCGCAAGAAAGCCTATGCATTGGGATCGTTTGGTTCCGAAGCCGAAAAGGAGATACTGCGGAGTTGTGCCAATGAACTGGACCTGGTGCTAATACAGGCCGACTCGCAGCCGACCGGCTACCAGCCAGGTCAGCATCTTTGGTGTGAAGGCGTTGGCAAGGTGGATCTGTTGCGACCCGCCAAAGATGGTGTCGGTTACTGGGTTGTCGTTCTGAAGAACGGGGTGGTGACGGTCGCACACGAATCTTACTTTTCTGAACTGACTTACTAAGTGACTTATGAGCAAAAGAGATATCCCGAAACTCATCGCCTTGGTTTTGGCGTTGATCCTGTTTGTTCTGGCCCTGCTGCTCAGCGGCGGGTGTGTTACGGTTGAGCGACCGGAAACCGGAGCTCCGGAACTTCCTCCAACGTTTCAGGCCGCACATGGAGTGCAGAGCATCGGTCGGGTGGAGCTGGCCGGCTGGATGCGGGGAATCGTGAGGGGATCCGATGTGACCCTTGTTGACGATCGCTACATCCTGCCCTCGCGCCAGTGGGTGGTGGATTTCAATCGATACGTTTGGGGGGCGCGTGCGCGCCTCGAGGCACGTGGCCGGCTGACCTACCGCAAAGACGTGCAGGACTGCGACGACTACGCGAGCCTTTACGTCGCCGCGAGTCGGCTCTCGCATGCTGGGGCTGACGCTCGACCGATCATTGGGAAGGTCAATCGCCGCATGCCAGATGGCACCTACCACCAGCAAAACTTTTATCTGACGGAGGCTGGCGGGTACCTTTATGAGCCCCAGACCGGGCAGGAATGGTTTGTGGGCACCCTTGAGGACCTTCGCGCCGGCAAGGTGCAGTTGGAGGACCTCCAGATCTATCACCTCATCCTCGACTGATGGCACGGCAACGCACCATACGCAAGAGCAAGGCCGCTGGGTGGGATAAACCGCAGGCCACCCTCCCGACCGGGAAACTCCGTAACGTCAGCAATGAGGACTACCACGCCACCGATGCGATCAGCGCCAGCAAGTTGCAGGACTGGATCGAGGACAAGCTCAGCTATCAGGCGCGGCATGTCACCCGCTCCCTTCCGCAGCGGCGCAGTGATGCCATGGACTTCGGGACGCTCGGACACGTGGCCGTTCTGGAACCTCACGCACTGCATGAGCGCTACACCTTCATTACGGCGGAGACACCGAAGAAACCCACCAAGGCGCAGCTGGACGCCTACGAGCGATATCCAAGCCTTCCGAACCCCACAAAGGCCCAGACTGAGGCGTATCAGCGCACCAGCGAGGCCCTGGAGCTGTGGCAGGACATCGAGCAGAGCGGAAAGCTCACCGTTGGCCTCGAAACCTGGGCGCACATGGGCAAGTGTCTGGATGCCATCCAGGCCAACCCGATGGCGGTGTGGTTGCTGGAGCAGGCCACCCAGCGCGAACTCACTTGGCGCGAATACATGGAGCCGCTCGGGGTCTACCTGCAGTGCCGCACGGACGCCTATTGCGGTCACTCCAGGAAGACGCGGGTCTATGACCGGCAGTATGGGCGCAGGATCTCTCGCGGGGATAGCTTCATCGTGGATCTCAAGTTTGTGGAGTCGCTCAACCCAAATGACTACACCTCGTGGCAGAGCCTCTTTGATGCGAAATACTACCTGCAGCCAGGCTTCTACAGCCCGATTGTGGAGGAGGTGACTGGGAAGCCGCCCGCTGAGTTTTTTTTCATTGTCGTGCAGAAAAAGGAGCCGGTGCAGTGCGTGGTTTTCTACCCGACCGACAGGCACCTGATGACCGCCGAAAAGGCGATCAAGCTACACTTGCCCGCCCTTGCCGAGAGCTACCGCCGCAACGCATGGCCAGCCTACGACACAGAGGGTGCGGAGAGCATCGAATGGACGCGTAAGGCGGAGTGGCAGGAGAGCCGTCTTGATTTTGACATCATGGCCCCCCAGATCGGCGTGGGCTGAACAGAACAACCAACCAAGAAGCGAATATGGCAAAAGTAGATATCGACCTCGTGAAAATGGTGCTGCAGCGCCGCGAACTTGATGGACGCCAAGTGGCATCCATCGTGAACGAACTCGAGGAGGAATTGCGGATTCTCAAAGAGGAGGAGGAACGCCCACCCTCAGTGCCAAAGCAGTTTGTGATCCTCGTGAGTGATCCCGAAGGCGTGATTGAGTTTTCCGGCAAGGATCTGACCGGTTGGGTGCTCCAGATCCCGGAGGAGGACAGCCCCTATGTTGTAACCGAGCGCCTCAACCGCGCCGCCTACGACTTCAATGTGACTCCAAAAGGTCGTCGTTATCCGGTCAAGACTCACGCGGAATGCTGCGAGGTCGTATCGGCCAAATTCCACAAGGAGCACAATCTCTGGGTGAAAACCAAGGAGCCCGTGCTTGTGGTAACCACCGACAACGTCGTGCCGATGGCACAGGAAGGAGTCGAGTGATGGAGTCGAGTGTGTTACCGATTGGATTGACGCCCGACCGGGTGCGGGCTGTGCTCGCTGATGGTGGGCGCTCGCTTGTCGAAGGCAAGGATCCGAGTGTTCCGAAGACAGGTGGGGTGCTTGCGAAGGCTTCACCGGTGCCGCAGTGGTTCGCCGCCGAGCCGGTGCGCTACATGATCAACCCTGTGGTGCGCGTGACCCCTGCTCTGGCAACCCAGTGGCTGTCGCGCAACGAAGGCAACCGCAAACCCAGCAAGGCCAAAATAGAACGATACGCGGCCATGATGCGCGATGGTGAGTGGAATGGCGGGAATGGGGAAACCATCAAGTTTTCAAAGTTGGGGCGGCTGCTTGATGGACAGAGTCGCTTGCGGGCGGTCGTGTTGTGCCAAGAGACCGTGGAGATGGAGGTTGTGCTCAACCTTGAGGAGCAAAGCCAGTCGACCATGGACACCGGAGAGGTTCGCAGTCTCAACCATGCATTGCAGATCCGTGGGTATAAAAACCTGTGCGATCTCGGGAGCGGCTTGCGGTTGCTCTGGGGGTACCTGCACAACCCTAACGGGTTTACCCAGCATGGTCTGCGCACCAGCGTGACCTACATGACCCACAGGCAAGCTGTGGATCTGCTCGAAAACCATCACCCAGGCCTCCTGGAATCTCTGACCGCACTCGTGCGCTACGGGGCCAAATACAAGCCGATGATGCCGCTTGGTCCGCTGTCGGTGCTGCACTATCTGATGGGTCGGATCGACCCTGTGGAGCGTGACTTGTTTTTCGACTCGTTGCGGGACGGCGTCGGCCTCCAGGCGAACGACCCAATTCTGATGTATCGTGAGCGTGTGACGGCAGCAAAGATGGAGGGACACCCCATGCACAAAACCGTCAAGATCGCCCTCCTGGTGAAGTGTTGGAACATCCGACGCGGTGCTGATTCGCTGCCTCTGGCAATCCGCAAAGGTGCCACGACTCCAAAGCTCGATGGTTGCACCATCGCAGGGACGCTGCGCAGGAGCAATACCGCCGATGACGAAGGGAGGGTCGCATAATGGTTTCGATGACTTCCGTGCCGAAACCCTTGCCGCCGATCATCCCGACTGTGACCTGCCGGTGCGGGCACACGGAACATTGGGAGCGCTTTAATCGGTCCGGCCTTGGTGAAGAACTGCCACCCAACACGTTCCGGTGTCCTAGTTGCCATTGGCAATGGACGCGGGTCAGGGTGACTGACTTCTACCCAGACGGGTCATACGCTCGAACCCGGATCGAAATACGGGACGTGGAGGTTCTTTTTCTGTAGAGTGAGGTGTGGCGAGATGAAAAAACGATTCACCGACTGCGATATCTGGGAAAAAGATTGGGTGCTGGACCTACCGAACGAGTATCTCTTGCTTTGGTATTACGTGCTCTCCAAGTGCGACCATGCTGGCGTGTTTAAGGTCAATTTGAGGTCATTTTGCCTTCTACGTGGGGTCAAAGTGAGCCATGATAGGGCTCTTGAGCTGTTCAACATGGACAAGGACCGGATCCGGGTGCTAGCGCCGGATCGGTGGTTTATCGAGGATTTCATTGTGTTTCAGTATGGTGAGATCCTCAACCGACGCAATCGGGTGCATGACAGCATCTGTCAGTGTTTGGAGCGTTCTGGGGTCAATTTGGACTCAATTAGAGGTCTAAAAGAGGTCATCGAGAGTTCAAAAAGAGATCAAAATGGGGTCACCCATGCCCCTAAAGATAAAGTACAAGATAAAGACAAAGATAAGGATAAGGAGAAAGAGATAGCAGTACAGCAGGCGGTGGATGCGATCCGTAAGGCCTATCCCCGCACTCCGTCTAAACCGGATGAGGAACGAGCGATCCGTAAGGCACTGCAGATCATCGATGCTGATCAGCTGATTCGAAAGGTGCAGCAGTATGCCGCATGCGTGAGGCGTGAGGCTTTGACCGCTCGATCTGAAGGTTGGAAGTTCGTGCCCCACCTTGCGACTTGGTTGAACAAGCAGCGTTGGGAGAATACCCCGGATGAATGGACAGCCAGCTTGAGAGCTGGGAAGTTTGTGGTGGAGAACATCGAAGACGAGGACCCTCGGATGCGTCCAAAGAAAGGACTGCCGGAGCCCGCAGGGGATTGGGCAGAGGTTTTGCGCATGCTTTACCCGACAGCCGATCCACGATTCTTTGACGATTGGGGCCGAATCGCGCGGGAAGGGCATGAGAAGGTCCAGCGTGCTGTCATCCAGGCGATGGAGCAGCGTGGGCGGAGAGCGGGATGAAAACCCTTGTGTTGACTTAGTAAGCAACTTAATAATCGAGAGGAAGCGGAGATATGGAGAAATCAAGAATCGAGTGGTGTGACAGCACTTTCAATCCGTGGATCGGGTGCACGAAGGTAAGTCCAGGGTGTGCGCATTGCTACGCGGAGCAGCTGATGGATCACCGCCTTGGACAGGTGGAGTGGGGCAGGGGAAACCCTCGAAAGCGCACGAGCGCGGCAAACTGGGCGAAGGTGGAGCGGTGGGACGATCTTGCAAAGCGTGGTCGCTTTGTGGAGTGCTCGGTGTGTGGTCGGCGGGAGTTTCGAAAATGGCATGGGGCTATCCCTCCTGGTGGGCTGGCATGTTGCACGACAGAGCATTGTTTGTCGCTCCCGGAGACTGAGACATTCCGCGTCCGTCCCCGTGTTTTTGTGGCCAGCCTTGCGGATTGGCTCGATGATGAGATTCCGGCAGAGTGGCTCGCGGATCTGTTGGGGTTGATTCGAAAGTGTGAGCACCTGGATTTTTTGTTGCTTACAAAGCGGCCGCATTTGTGGAGAGAGCGTCTTAGTGCGGTAACTCGTCTTCGGAAGCATCCGGGGCGGTTTACTACAACCGGGGTCGCAGTAGCAATGGGTTGGCTTGTTGGGCCGCCTCCGGAAAACGTGTGGATAGGCACGTCGGTAGAGGATCAGACGCGGGCAGCGAAGCGCATTTCGGAGCTGATGCGGATACCGGCGAGAGTGCGTTTTCTCAGCTGTGAACCTTTGTTGGGCCAGGTAGATTTGGACTTAGGGGCTCCCAAGTGGAGGACGGCGGATAGTTATCATTCCGAAATTCACTGGGTTATCTGCGGCGGTGAGAGCGGCCCGAAGGCACGACCCATGGAAACGGAATGGGCGGAGTCGCTGCGCGATCAGTGCGAGGCAGCTAGCATTTCTTTTTTCATGAAGCAAATGGGGGGTCGGAGAAAGCCGTTGCCGGAGATTCCGGAGGGATTGCAGATCCGCCAGTTTCCGGAGGTGCAGGGATGAGACTGGAAGTAGGCATGATCATCCGGACGAACTACGGCACCGGTCCCTACCGGATCACCAAACTGCATCGGGATTGTATTTGTTCAGTCAACCCTACTTTGAATCATACCATGACCGGAACCAACCCACAGCGCTCCCCACTAGGCAAAACCTACCCACCCCCGGCAAGGAGTCTCCTAGACCGGCGAATGAGCGCGGGTTTCCCGTCAAGGCGGTTTCTCTCTCGATGAACGGTGAAAAATGAATCACACACGGCAGCGCAGCGAGAGCGCCCTCGGATCGCCCCGAATCAGTCGGCGGCAGCTAAGGTGTTGGGAGTCGAACGCAAGGTCGTCAAATCGGCCAAAGCAAAAGGCTGTCCGGCGTTCCGTGCAAATGGTTCGGTCGAGATTGAAGGGTTGGAAAAGTGGTTGCTCGCGAGCATTGGCAAGTCTGATGCCAACGATCCGGATGAGTGGAGTTTTCGACTGCACCGTGCGAAAGCATTACGGGAAGAAAAACGCCTTGCGGAGGATGAGAAGCGACTCATGCCGGTGGATGTGGTCGATGAGGTCCTCACCCGGATTGTCGGTGTCAGTCTGTGCAATGCCTTTCAACGGCTGCTTGAGAACGAGTTGCCACCGCTCACCCAAGGACTTCCGGCAGATAAGATCCGAGCCATCAACGCCCGCGAAGGGAAGAAACTCATAAACGCTGTTAAAGATGATATCGATCGCTTCACCAGAACCCGTTCACTTTCGTGAGCACTGCGTCGACACCGTGCGCGAGGCGTTGCGGTGGTCCGATCGCGAACCGGTCAACCATTGGGCGGAGTCGGTTGGGTATCGCCTGCCGGCATCGCTGCGGTCGAGCACCTTCCGACCAGAGATGACGCCCTGGCTCAATCGCCCGTTGGAGCGTTTGTTTGCGGATGGAGTGAAGCGCGTGACCTTGCTGGGGCCAGTGCAGGGAGCGAAATCTACTTTGGGAGAGGCAACCATCGGATACATTCGCGATAAGGATCCAGGAAACATCCTCTACAACTGGGAGGACCACGGCAAAGCACAGCAGACTTGGGATGAGCGCATCGATCCGCTGATCCGCGCAAACCGGGTGTTCCGTCCGCACTACCAGGACGAGAAACTGAAGAAGCTTTCGATCGTGTGGAAGGATGGGTTCTGGTTCCGGATGCAGGGGATCAAGGCCGTGAAGTCTCGGCAATCGTCATCCGTGCGCTACTGCATCAACGAGGAGGTGAAGGATTGGGACCCCGGAGCATTGACCGACGTCATCAAGCGTGTGACCGCGGCATGGAATGCGCTGGTCATCAACATCTCTCCGGCGTCGTATTGGGACAAGGAAAGCGGGACCGGTGATGAGTTGTTCATGCTTTACCACGAAGGCACCTGTGAGGAATGGGAAGTGCCATGCCTGAAGTGCGGGGAATACCAGTGGATGGAGTTTGACCGGGACGACAAAGGCAACGCAGGCGGGATGCTGTGGGATAGTTCGGATGCGGTGCGCTTGGCTTCAGGGCGATTTGATTGGCCCAAGCTGGCATCCACGATTCGGTGGCAGTGCGCGCACTGCGGTCACGAGCACGAAGACACGCCTTCGGTCCGCGCCGCCCTTGCCCATGCTGGCAGGTATCGTCAGACCAACATGGGACCGGTGCCCGGAAACCTTTCGTACCGCTACAACGCGCTCACGGTGCCGTGGATCCCGTTTATCGATTTGGTGAAGGAGCACTATGCCGCTGTCATGGATGCTAGGGTAGGGCGCTTGCAGTTGCTTGAGGACTTTTGTCAGAAGCGCAAGGTCGTATTCTTCGACCGTCGTGACCGCCCGGTCGAGAATCAGATAGCGATGACCGGCGGAGTCCGGAAGGGTCAGCGCCTGGAGGGGGCGGACTTCACGCTGATGGATGTGGACAAGCAGAAGGATCACTTCTGGGTGATCATCCGCGACTGGAAGCGCCTGACGGACGATCCCTCCCAGTGGTTGCACACGCGCCTGGTGTTCGAAGGTAGGGTATCCTCCGAGAACGACGTCGAAGCCTTGCGTGAGGAGTTTGACGTGTTACCGCAGCTCGTGTGGGTGGACTCTGGTTATCGTGCGAACGAGGTTTACCGCATGTGTGCCCGCTTTGGCTACACCGCGATCAAAGGGGAGGATACGAACTACTACCACCACATCATCACGTATCGTGACGGAAGGCAGACCAAGAAACGCAAGACGCGCGAGATCTACTCGGAGCCCATCGACATCGACGTGTATGAAGGCACTGCAGACCAGGGGCGTGTTTACTGCCCGCTCATCCTCTACAGTAAACAGTCCATCCGAGACCGTTTGGCATGGGTGCGCAGCGCACCAGGCATCCGCTACGAGATCCCCGAGGACGTAAGCGAAGACTACAAGCTCCACAACGACGCGGAAGTGCTCCGCGAGACGCAACTCCCCCGCACCGGTCAATATGTAAAGGTGTGGGTGCAGATGCGCCGGCGCAATGACCTCTTTGTCTGCGAAGCGTACCAGGTGCTACAGGCCGACGTGGTCGGACTGCTTGGAGGCGACCTGCAAATCACTGAGCGCCCGGATGGGCTCACTCACAAAGCAACCATCAACCAAAGAAGCGAAACATGAACCAACCACTCACTACGGCCGCCATCTACGCCAGCGGGCCGTCCCTGCAAACGCTTGTGCGATCTGGCCCACCTGCGGCCAACATTCACATCGCCGTCAATACCGCAATCTTTGCACCCTTGCCGGCCATGTACTGGGTGTTTGGCGACCGTTCCATGTACGAGCGAGGCCATCACTTGTTCGATGGGATCTGCGTTACCGGACTCGAAGTGGCACACACGCTTGTCTATGACTGGAGAGAATTCGAACACCTGGCACACCAGCCTTTTCGTTTTTCGATCGAGGCGGCGCTCTACTTTGCGGCATTCATTCATGTGGACCTTGTGCACCTCTTCGGAGTGGATCTGCATGGTGTTGAAGACTTCCGCGGCGAAGCCATTGGCAACCGCAGCGCCGAACGATGGGCCATCGAAAGCACCCTCGTGCACCAAGCGATTCACCGACTCACCACTGTGTATGGCATGCGGGTGTGCTGGCACCGGCCCAAATCACACATCGCCGCCAACACTGCAACCTCAACCGCCCACAGTGCATGACCACTTCTGATACACAAAACCCGCACCACGATGAACCCGTGCTCTGCGTCAAGGAAATCGCCGACAAGATGGGTGTGCACGTTCACTACGTGTATTCGATGCGCAAGGCGGGGTTCCGCATGCCTGGCAACCGTGCCACCTTCAGCGAGGCGCGGGAATGGCTGATGGCTCACCCCGACTTCAACACCAAAAACGCCTGGGCGAAAAAGTCATGAACGACCATCCACACAACGAGTTCTTGGCGGTCACCTGCACACTGCGAGATATCTTCGGCTTTCGCGCAGACCAGCTCCAGGCTCGCACCCGCGTGCGGGAGATCGCATGGCCACGCCAGATCGGTATGGCCCTGTTGCAGGATCAGTTTGGATGGCACTCCAAGGATGCTGCACTGGCATTTTGCCGGAACCATCACACCACCGCCCTTCACGCGCTTAGGACGGTCCGCGATCACACCCGTACGGATCATCGCACTCGTCGGGAGATCGCGCTCGTCCTGCGCAAGTTGGCCACCTACCGATCCAGCAAGGGAGAAGCATGACTACCCAACCGCAATTTGATTTTCGCCCAACTGGAATCGTGATGATGGTGGGACCGGGAAGGTCCCGCTTTTCTCCGGAGCTCCCGAAGCGTGGAGAGATCGCCCAGGTGGAGGGTCCCGGATGTTATCGGGTGCTCGGGTATCGGGGTTTGGACACCGTCGGACGTTGGTGGGGAATCGATTTTCGGCTGGCCCCAAATCCGGCGAGATACAGGCAACACCTATTTGGGTGGGATTGGCTGCCTTGGGATGGGAGGGGAGTGTTGTTTGGCTCTCCGAAGTCTTACCGACTGACCCACTTGGTCAGGAGGTGGAGCCGAGCGCAGCGACTGCGCAAGCAATCGCTAGCCCGCAAAACCCTAACCAAGGGCAGTGAGTATTTACCACGAATTGAGTCCATCGAGGCGCAGATTGTGGAGGTGTTGGGATCGAAAGCGGAGGTGGAGCGATGATCGCAGCGCCGGTCACGCGTCCGCCGGTGCGATACTTCGGGGGGAAGTTCCGGATTGCGCCGTGGATCCTGCAGCATGTGCCTGCGCATCGTGGGTGGGTAGAGCCGTTTGGTGGGGGTGCTGGGGTGTTGCTGCGCAAGGCCCGTGCTCACTCTGAGCTGTACAATGATCTCGATGGGGAGGTAGTGAACCTGTTCCGCGTGCTGCGTGACCAGGGCGCGGCGTTTCGGAGATACTTGGAGCTCACCCCGTTTTCGCGTGATGCGTTCGAGAAATCGTTTGCGGCGAAAAATGTGGAGGATCCGTTCGAGCGCGCCGCGCATTTTCTGATCCGCAATCAGATGGGCTTTGGAAGCAGCTCCAGCTCACGCGGTCGCAAGACAGGATTTCGCCACAGTGCTTACAACAACCGGCATTCCTCCGGTGTGGATTGGCGCAACCTCCCGGATGCCATCCCTGCGGTCGTGGATCGGCTGCGCGGGGTGGTGATCGAAAACCGCGATTACCGGGAGATCCTACCGAAGTGGGATCTCGATGGTACGGTGATTTATTGTGACCCGCCTTATGTGATGAATACCCGCTCGGGTGGGGGACGCTACACCCATGAGTTTTCCGATACCGATCACTGTGAAATGGCTGAGCATCTCCACCGTCTCCGCAGTGCCTGGGTGATGGTGAGCGGGTATGACTGCCCGCTGTATCGAGAGTTGTTCGCGGGCTGGGCGGTGAGTCACAAGACCACCCAGACCGATCGCGGAACGGCACGCACGGAAACGCTGTGGCTGAGTCCGAATTTTCCAATCAAACAAATGGAGTTAATATGAGTGATACATACCCGATTATCCGCGAACTGAGGAAGATGGATGAAGAGCTGCAGAAGCACCTTGAGACGCGGTATGCTGCGTTGGTGATGCGGGCTGCTGCGACCTCGCTTGAGCGGTACGAGCACTTGCGGCACTCGGTGCGGGACGTGCGCGAAACCCTTAGAGATGGCAGTGACCCGATCGATGTGAAGATCGCTGTGGCGAAGTTGGGAGGGCTCAATGTATGAGTGAACAAATCGATACGGATCACCGGGATTTCCCGGTGTGCCCGCATTGCGGGTGGGAGCATGATGGAGCGTGGGAGTGGGATTTCGGATCTAACTTGGAGGGCACTTGTGTAACGGAGTGCCACGCCTGTGGTGAGGAGTTCGTTGCCCACCGGAATGTGACTGTGACTTATTCCACTAAATTTTCTGCCAACGCTGAGTCCAGCCACGCCAGACGAGAGCCAACCACCGATTGCAATGGAGACGATTGAACAGGATATAGAGTCCGACTCAAGAGGGTCTGGCGTTGGTCTGCGACGTTTTGTTCTGCTGGACTTGTTCTGTGGTGCAGGATGCGCGGGCGAGGGATACCGGCGAGCGGGCTTCGATGTGGTCGGCGTGGACATCAACCCGCAGCCAAACAACCCGCACACATTCATTCAGGGCGATGCGCTGGAATACTTGCGAGCTCACGGGCACAAATATGACATTATCCACGCAAGTCCGCCTTGTCAGACATTCACTGTCTATCGGAATTGCCGACCGGGGCACAAGCCGAAATGGCCTGACATGATCGACGAAACAAGGGAGGCTCTAATCGCGAGCGGGAAGCCGTGGGTGATAGAAAATGTTCCGGGAGCTCCGCTGAGAGATCCCGTTCGGCTATGCGGGACATCGTTCGGAATCAGGGTGAGGCGACATCGACTTTTTGAGGCTAACTTCCCGATTGATCCAGTGCCGTGCGATCACAAGCGATTCACCGACCGAATATTTCCCGGATCGACCAACCGCCCCAACGGTCGGACAGTGTGTAACGTGGGCGAGTATCGCGTGCCGCTCGCGGTGCAGAAGGAGCACATGCAGGTCGATTGGGATCTAACGCTTGGCGAGCTCTCGCTAGGAATCCCGCCCGCATATACGGAATACGTGGGACGTGAATTTTTGAAGCAGAACGACTGAGCACAGGAACGAGCGATGAATAGAGAACAATGCAAAGAATGCGGGAATGATAAAGATCCCATTGAAAAGTGCCGACACTGCGAGGGCGAAAGCTCGTTGCCTGATGCGGCTGGTTATGTGGCGGTGCTGAACCGCTTCGTGCCAGTTGATCCGGGAAGCGAGACCCTAGTAAAAAGGCTGAACGATGAAACCACGATTAAAGAAATTCGGGAATGGATGGAATGGGCCGACAAAGGCGCGGCATCGGTCATCCGTGTCGAAATCGTTAAAGCCACATAACGCAGAGCGCAGCCGCGAGGACAGCGCCTAAGACTATGACTACTCAAGCAACCCTCCCGCTGGCCTCGTTGGCTGACGCGAATTGTTCTGCCCCGGAGTGCCGCCACTGCCGGACGGACACAAAAACACGATGGATCTCAGATGGGGGCTGGATATGCGATCGATGCTGTCTCGCCCAAACGGATGACTGGCCACTCGAGTCGGACATCAAGAAGATGCAAAATAAGACCGGCGCGGGATCGATGGAGATCCAGCTCATTCTGTTGGTTTCCGACCAGGTTTCCGCGAATATCGAAAAGCACCGAAGGGAACTCCATTCCTTTATGCAGAACCTGAAAGGATGGGACGACGCTTTATGAAGACAGATGCACAAAATCAAAACGGAACGGCGCAAAGCGGCGTTCCTATACCTGACTTGTTATGCTTTGAAACGCTCCTGTGTGGCATAACAAGCTACGTGTTCGCAACAAGTGCTGGCAAGGCCAAGAGTGCAACCATAGAGGCCGCAAAGGAAGCTGGATATGTAGCTAGCTTTACGGATGTGCGATGTAAGAGAAAGCCTGAATGGGATAACTCTGTGACTGCACGAAGACTTCGAAGGAATACGCCATACACAAAAGAGGCTGTTCTTATTTAGCATAACGCCGAAGATCAGACATGAGCACCTCTCAGACAGCTTTCGATTTTGCCAGTGACGCCGCAGGGTGCTCATTGTCTGAATCGACGTGTTCGCCGTTGGTGGATTACGCCCACGAACTGTTTGTCCGCAATCTGGAAAGGATCAACCAGCCCTTTCATGCACGTAAGGGTTTCGTTTCCGTGCCGATGGAAGATCTGATGGGGATGACGCAGATCCTCGCGGCTACAGCGCAAAATCTCTTAGATACAGACCGGATTGACTGGCTGGAGAAACATCGCGCCCCTGGTGAAGCGTGGTTGATGACCATGCAGGACGGGACGCGCATCAAATACGGGCCGTTGGTCAGCATCCGCAGGTGCATTGATACCGCTATGGATGATTACTCGGCGAACGCAGAGGCTAGGCACGAAGCCTGACCGAGGACACAAATAGAAACCTAAAGATCTATGAATGAAGAAACAGATTCAAAACGCGAAGGGGCTGAGTTGCCTACGCCGATTTGTTCGCAGTGGTGGGTTTGCGACTTGGATAAATATGGGATGTTTGATTGGAAAAATGCAGACGGCCCACATGATGACATTAAGGGATGTCAAAAAACCATTGCTTTGTTCAATAGGCTTGCGTGTATCGAAAAAAAGCCGCGCGTGATTTGTGAAGTCAGGTTTTACAAGCCATCAGAAACGTTGGATGGAGTGAACCAGTCAGCGATAGACATGCTAAACTCCATTGTAGCGAACACTGATTAGCAGACCAACGGCTGGATAATAGTTCGTATATCAAAACCATGAAAACACTGAAGGAGCGATACTTGCAGAAAACGAGAGATGTGATTTGGAGAAAACATTACTCGCATCGGACGGAAAGGTCCTACTTGTCGTATATTGAAGTTAGATACCTACTTTTTCTAAAAACCCCACCACATAGGGTGACGGGAGTTCTACGACGACCTCACCGCGTTGGCCCCAAAGCTTCACGTTGAGTCCGTCCAGAGTTCGTTCCTGGAGATACTCAAGCGTGAGGGGAATGGAAAGGGTTTCCTCTACGTTGCCCGTATAAGTCACGTCCGTGTCGAGTCGAAAAGCTTCCAACCGATTCCCGTTGATGTCTGCGGCATTTTCGAGAAATTTCCATCCAGTCTGCGACCAGTGGTGCACGTGGAGGAAGTATTGTGTGCCAGCGCTATCTCGTGTTGCTACCAGCTTGGCGCGGGTGATATTGGGGAACCCACCCTGGTCCACCACCATTCCATCAATGGTTTCGGTTTGGGTGTAAGCGTCGAACGTGCTTCGCGTGTTCCTGGTAACCTGTTCGGGGCTTGTGACCGATGTGGCGCAGCCGCTCAGGAGCGCCGCGATAGTGAGGAGAAGAATTGTTGGCTTCATGAGAAAACACTTATCGAACGTCCCAGATGTAGTCCGAATACCAGGCAATGCCCTCGTAGCGAATCAGTGAGGGATCTACGTTGGCTTGGATGTGATCCACCTCCGACTTGCTTGCGGTGAAGTAGTGAGAGGAGGTCTGCGGTAGGTAACAGCGGTAGATCGGGTAGTAGGTCGGAGCGCTTGGATCCGCATTGTTGAACGGTTGGGCGTAGGCGCGCACGAAGAACGCGATGCCCTCGTAGGCGTATTGGTGCGCGAGGTTGGCGATCACGTTTTCCTTTTCCTGTTCATTGGCAGTGTAGAAGTGCGCGCCGGCCCGGTTGTTGTAGAAGCGATAGACCGGGATATTCTCTGCGGTGTCACCGTATTCCACGCGGAAGACGGGTCCCTGGTATTGCCAGGCTGGCAGATTATCAATCACGTTCTGAGCCTCAGCGTTGAAGGCGGTAAAGAAGTAGGCTCCGGTGGACGGGTTGAAGAAGCGGTGCACCGCGTTTTCCGCAAGCGCCGCAGGGCTGTTCCGGTGGAAATGCACCTCCACCAGTTTGGAAAGCCGTGAGTTCAACCGGTACCACTGCACATCGTGGGAAGCGGTGTTGTATGCTGCGTAAACTCGGGTATCCCCATGCTCAGCATATCCCACGATCGCCACGGCCGCACCTGTTGCTCTCACCGGGCTGAACTCGAAGTCACCGATCAATCCGATGATGGGGAACCCTTCATCGATATACTGCTTGATCAGGCTCCATTTGTCATCGTCTGACAAGTCATCCGGGCGAGTGAAGATCCGGAAATTGCGAATACCGCTGGGGTAGGGGATGCGTCGCAAAACCTCGTCTTCAAGCGCGAACAATGCGCCCCCGGCGGAAGGGCTACAGATCTCCACCCGCATGCCGTTGAAGTTCCCAGAAAGGGAATAGTTTTCCCAATAGGTCGCAAGCGTCCAGCCGGCACGCAGTCCGATATAGCTCTGCGACGTTTGACAGTAGTCCGCAACGCTGTTGTTCTCACGAAATGCCCAATGCGTGGAACGCTGGCCGAGCGGACCGCTCTTGTCGGTGCGGGTGGTAACCGTGTTGGAATCGTCCGGGTAGTAGTAGTCTGCGAAATACTCGGCGGATGCGATCAGGTTTTGGGCTTCTGGCGTGAGGAAGTTTTGGATGTGTTCCGGGAAGAAATGGAGATCCTTGTTGTGGTATAGGAGGATCATCGCCGCGCACGTCGGGAAAGATCCGCCGCGGTCCAGTGCAGATGGCACCGCAAGCACCTTGTTGTGGTAGAAATCCGAATTCGATTGTGGGAATCGCCGGGATTCCATCTGCGCTACCCAGGCATTGGCATCGCCGGCTGGAGCCTGTCCGCCAACGATCAATGGAGTGGAACTGAGGCACTCTGTCGCGAGAGCAACGAGGGCAAGGAGGAGGATCATCGCTTTCATGCCCCGGACGCTACCACATTGCCCGAGGCAAAAACAGACAAATTTAACCAAAAGATGGTGTATTGCGCCAACTTATTAAGTTGCTTAGGATTCTTCGCCGTTGAGAGATCACCAGAAGTAACCGAGATGCCAGTAAGATAACCATGATTGCATGAGCGCCGAAACCTACATCCGACTGGGCTTGACAGTCGAGCAGCTGCTCGAACGCCGCAATGAGTTGGCGGAGGAGTTCCTCGCGCTCGAGCATGAGATTTCGAGCTGGTCGAGTGGGCAAAACAGCGACACCCGCGAGTCGCTCACCATCCGCAAGCGCGAACTTGAGCGCTCCATCGCCGATCTCGCCGAAGCGCTCTCGATCCTCGACCCCGACAACTACGGATCGCTATCCGATTTACCGTCTCACGCTTCCGCCTCGCTGCAAGGCTGCTGACCGCATGGCTCTCACTCTGCCCATTCCGACATTTATCCGACGCCTCACCCGAAGCGGAGGGGATCATCAGATCCAGGCGGCAGTGCCACAGGAGTTCTATGACATGCCCACTGGTGGCTTGGCGGACTTCAAGGATCTGCTATCAGGCTACGATCACCGCAAGCTGCTAAGCGCTTCCCGCTCGATCTACAAAAACTTTGCCCTGGTGCGCGGCACGATCCGGCAGATCGCCATCTACACGGTCGGGACGAACTGGCTTCCGCAATACAACGGAACCGACGAGCGTTATCGCATCGCTGCTGAGTCATGGCTGAGGCAGTTCATGAAGATCAGCAACGTTCGCGGGGCACCCTTTTGCATGCAGACCGACACCCTGCTGCTGGTGATCACCCTGCTGCGCGATGGCGAGGCTTTCATTCTGAAGACCACTCACACCTGGCGCGAGCGCATTGACTCTGATGCGGTCCAATATCCCGCATTCCAATACCTCGAAGCTCACCGCATCGGCAATCCCCGCGCGACGCTCGACGGCACGGTCATGGGTGGGCGATACGATGGAGCCCAGCTGCGCAACGGCATTGCCTACAACGCTGCCGGTCGCCCGTTGGCCTACCACTTTTTGTCTGATGACCCGGCTTTTGACACATGGATCGACGCCAAGCACATACTCCACGTGTATGATCCCGAGTGGTTCAGCCAGGGGCGCGGCATCTCACCGCTGCTGTATGGCATTTTCGATTGGCTCGACGTAAAGGAGATCCGCGATTCCGAAAAGATCCGCCAGCGCATCGCCGCTGCGATTTCGATCCTCGAAACCAACGAAAGCGGAGAGGCGAACAAGACGCAGAGCCGCTTCCGCGATGCCGGTAGCACCAGCGAAAACGCTGAGGGCCAGCAGAAGCGCGACTTCGTCACCGTGGTCAAACGCGGCATGTTCCGCTTTCTGAAATACAATGAACGCGTTGAGGCCTTCAAAGGGGCCGAGACTCCCACGCTCAACACCCGCGAGTTTGTTGCGTCGGTCATCCGCGGTGCGCTGATCGGTATCGGTTGGACGTATGAAGCCGCCATCGACGGCAGTGGGTTGAGCGGCACCGGCGAGCGCCGCGACATCGCGAAGTGCGAGAAAGCAATCGAACATTGGCAGTCTGTCATTCGTCGTCCCTGGACGATCCAGATCCAGTATGCCACCGCCGTGGCCGACATTGAAGGATGGATCCTTGATGAGGCTGGCAAGCCAGTAGCCCCGCCGCTGGACAAATGGAACTGGGCCCCGCAGCTCCCGCGCCGCATGTCGATCGACAACGGACGCGACGCCAAGGCCATCGATACCGCACTGCGCAACGGATCGCTCACCATGATCGAAGAGATTCGCGCGCAGGGACGAGACGAGGACGCCCATTGCCTCGAGGTTGTGCGATGGTGGAATATCCGCAATGCCTACGCCAAAAAGCACAGCATCCCGCTCGAAGAGTTTGGATCCCGTTTCCCAAACCAAAAGGCAACCCCCACCGACGATGAAACCGATTGATCCATTGTTTGCCACTCTGCTTCGCACACCGCTAGCGATCCTCGAGCGCGCCGAGCTGACGATTGCTGGTTCCATGCAGGTGGCCAGTGCAAAAATTCCTGACTTTTCTGCCAGCGATAAACTTGAGCACGATTACTACGGCAACACCATCGCCCGTCCACGCGTGGAAGATGGCATCGCTATCATCCCGCTCCATGGCATCTGCTCCATTGGGCTCGGACCGATGGGAGAGTATTACGGCTACACCGACACCCGCGATTTCATCACAGCCGTCAAACGCACGGTCGTCGACCCGATGGTGCGAGGTGTCATGATCGATATCCACAGTCCCGGTGGAGTGACCATCGGCGGGATGGATGCCGCAGAAGCCATCGCGGAACTCTCGGACAGCAAACCCGTGGCCGGGTTCTGCAGCGGCATCATGGCGTCGCTGGCGTATTGGATCGGCAGCGCGTGTCCGCTACTCATGGGCATGCAGTCGAGCATGGTCGGGAGTATTGGCACCTACCTTTACCTGGTCGACTGGTCCGGACTCGAGGCTGAGTTTGGCATCAAGTCCATCGTCGTGCGCTCCGGCAAACTCAAAGGAGTGGGCCTCGATCGCATCACCGAAGAACAGCTCGCCATGCTCCAGGAGGAGATCGACGCCAACGGGGAGGAGTTCCGCAGCTACGTGGAGTTCCGCCGCAGTGACGTCGAACGCAGCGACATGGAAGGACAGGTGTTTTCCGGCCATCAGGCCCTCGAACGTGGATTCCTTGATGGCATCGCGATGAACCTCGAAGACGCCATCAGCGAATTTCGCACAATCACCAACATTTGAACCCAAGGATCAAACACCATGACACTTGCCGAACAACTCAAAGCCGCCCGCGCCGATCTTCAAAAGGCACAGACGGACCATGCTGCCGAAGTGGCAGACTTCACGGCCCAGGTCAACGACCTGAAGGCCCAGCTCGATAAATCCGCGCAGGACCTCAATTCCGCACAGGCCACTATTGAGCAGCAGACCAACGACCTGAAAGCCAAGGACGACACGATCAAGGCCAAGGACGACACCATCGCCACGCACCACGCGAAGTTCGCTGAGCTGGCAAAGTCCTACGGGCTTGAGGCGGCAGACGACACCGCCAAGACGATCGAAGCCGTCATGGCAGCTGAGAAGGACGCAGCCCGCCGCGCTCTGGTGAAGACCAACGAGCAGCTCGCCGCATCTGGCATTGCCCCGCTCAACGAAACACCCGGCCAGTCCGACGCTGGGGCCACCGAGCAGAACACTCCAAAGTCGCGCAGTGCTCGCGAGGCGTGGGCCAACGTGACTGTGGGCAGCTGAGCCACTCATTTCCACCAACAACCACTACCACACAACCAAGGATTTCATCATGCTTACACTGCTTGATTTCAAGAAACAGGAAGAAGGCATCGGTCACGACATCATTGTTGAGAACATGCCCAAGACTCCCGAGTTGGCCGTCTTTCCCGTCTATCCGATGGACGGCGACGTCATGACCCTCACGGTGCAAACCGGCATCCCTGACGGATCGTTCCGCGCATACAACGAGGGCGTGACCGAAGGTAAGGGAACCTTCGAGAACCGCACCTTCACCGCGTTCCCGCTCGACAAGAAGATTTCGGTCGACAAGGCGCTCGTGGAGAACAAGAAACCCGCCACCGTGCAGCGCACGCTCATGGCCAACGCATCTGCCGTTTACACCGGCCAAATGGTCCGCGTGTGCAAGCAGATCTGGGAAGGCACCACCAAAGGCGACAAGAAGGGCTTCCCCGGTATCGTCGCCCAGTACAAGGCCGACGACGCCCACCAGGTCAATGCCGGCGACTCCACGAACAAGACTTCGGTCTATTTCATCGAGCTCGGCGAGGAAAAGGTCGAGCTGGTCACCGCCAACGGAAAGACGGTCGACTTCTACCCGGACTGGAAGGAAGGCGAATCCACCGACTCCAAGGGCAACCCCTACGAGGTACTCTACAACTACGTGCGCGGAGGTATGGGACTGCGGGTCGCGAATCGCGATTGCGTGGTGCGCATTCACTCCATCGGCGATGGTGAAGGTGAAGGACTCACCTACCAGGACATGAAGACCGCTTATCGCAAGTGTTTGGATCTGGGGATGAACCCCACTCACATCTTCATGAACCCGCGCACTGCGGAGCAGTATTGGAACCTGTTCGGCGTGGATGCGGACGGTAAGGTGATCAAGATGCCAATCGAGTTCATGAACATCCCCTTCGTCATCACGCCCCACATCAGCAACGCTGAGTAAGGCCAACCACCACCTTTAACCCGAAAGGATTATCACTATGTCTGAAATTCAACGTGGAGCCCGCGACGAACTGCTCGTCGTGTCCAAAGCATACCCGGCAGCGGGTGCATCCAGTGTGACCGCATCGATCGACCTCGGCGTGCTCGCCGGAGGAGAGGTGCCCAAAGGCGCTGAGTTTTTCGTCAAGTTTCCAGCCAGCACCACGCTGGTGGCCACCAAAAAGGCCACTGCCACCGTGCAGTCATCGAACGACGACGGGGACAGCGACAGCTTTGCGGCCGTCGCCGAGCTGGCAAACAAAGCCATCACCGGTGTCAGCGGCAACGGCAATGCCGAAACCATCGTCTACTGGCCCGTTCCGCTCGACTGTGAGCGTTACGCTCGCCTGAGCATGGCGATCGAGGCCGCTGGCGGTGATCTGACCGCACTGTCCTACGAGTTTGGAGTCATCTGCAATCGCTGACCTGAGCTTTTCCTAGCACTCACACTCCTGACCCAGCCCCCGGCGCTTCGCTTCCGCCGGGGGCATTTCCCCGCCCAACCTATGGCATTGGACCGCGTGAAACTCCTGGTGCGCGACACACACAAGCACCTACGACGCAACGGCAAGGCATTCCGATACGAGGATACTGCCGATGTATCGCGCGTGGTCACATTCTGGGCTGAGATTTACCCGCTGACCAACAATGCCGTGCAGCACGATCCACACCCAGAGCGCACTCCCGAAGTGAAGCTGCTCACGCTCAAGTGGTATTTTGGGTCGTCCCTTTCCGATTACCTGCCAGGGCCCCGCATGCTGCCGCAGGAACAACACGTCGTCACCAGCGCCGACGGCATGTGGAGCTACACCATCGGCCGCGTCGATCCGCATCCCCAAGACCCCTTCATCGTTTTCACCATCGCTCGTTCTGTGCCGCTGCGCTCTATCCGCGCGTCGGTGCGCGCCACCACCAACCTGCAAACCACCGTGACCGTCGCATGACCGATTCAGGCTCCATCAACACGAAGGAACTCGCAATCTTCGGCGGTCTGATCGAAGAAACGATCAAGGTGTCGAACCGTGACCAAGTCACCGAACTCCGGGACCAGGCGCGCTTGGCATCTCAGAATGCAATGCGCTCCGGAGGCTCCCCGTTCACCCCGCCCAAGAACAAAGGGCAGGGAGAAAATGCCGTGCTCGGCGACCTCACCAAGATCGTCACCCTCATGACGCCCGAAGGCTACGAATACGCCACCAGTCAGTGGGGCTTCACGGATGTCAACATCACGGGCACCTCGCGCACTGGCGAGCCCTACACCATCGCCTACACCACCGCGACCCTGTCCATGGATGAGCTGGCCGCCTACCATCTAAGCCGCCGCAACCGCAAAGGACGCACCACCGGCAGTGCCAAGGAACCGGGCATCCTCACCACGTTCGATGTCTTCGAGCGCTACCTTAAAGAAGTGCAGGCCCGCGTAGGAAGTGCCAAAGCGGGCTTTGGTGTGGCGGTGCTCCACTACGGTGGCAGCGTTCCCGGTTGGATCCGCCGCAACATTCGCGCCGGCAGCGGCGCCGTGGACGACCAGGCAACCAAAGACCCGAAATCCATCCGCATCAGCAACGCGACTGCTTGGGCGCGCAACCATCCGGATGCAAAGCGCGTCGTGCGCAAGGTGCTTCGTATGCGTTCGAAGGACATGGCAAACAAGCTGATCAAGGCACACCAGGCCAATTTCACCCTCACCGCAATCAAGATGAACCGAGCCTCCATTCAGGCCTCGATGAAGTGAACATGAGCGACGCCAGCACAGCACTCGCGGAGATCCGCACCATTCTCGGCGCACATGCCTACTTCGCCGCCCTGCCGATCGTGAGCGTGGAAGACCGCGACTACAACGATCAGGTGGCCGAGATCATGGATAACCTTGGGGCGTGCTTGCTCGCGCTCGAACCGCAGCCCGACCCCGAGACATTCGTCACCGGGCGTGCACTCGTCGCCACCCGAATAGGGTTGGTTTACCAGTCTGCGGAATCCGTTCGCCGCCGTTCCGGCATCCTCGACAAAACGCCCGACCAGACCATGACCGAACTCATGCGCGCGATCACGACCGCACAGCGCAACCGCTCCAACTGGATCGAGATCGCCGAGGGCCCGCGCCCCGTTCGCGACCAGAACTCAGGGGAAATCTATCGCCTCATCGTGCTGCGCCACAAATCGATCCTTACCGCTTCCACATGAAAGACCGCACTTACAATATCATCATGGGTATCCTGATCACGATCTGCCTGGGCTTATCGGGTTGGGCATTGAGCCAAGTCTATAACCAGGCGCAGACTGCGGCCACTCATACGGCTCAGTTGGAAACGGCAAAGGATGAACGCGCGGAGCTGCGCGCCTGGAAAGACAGCATCACCCCACACCTTTACACCCGCCAGCAGGCGAGCGAACTCAAGGCCGAGCTCCGCACCGAGTTCATCGACCGGGTCGAAACCAAGTTCGAGCTGATCTCGCGCGACGTAGAATACATCAAGAAGCAGCTCGACGGATGGAAACCATGACACGATTCTACACAGGCTTAGTAAGTTACTTCGTATGGATGGTTCTGATGCCCTTTGCGGTGTCGGGGCAGACGGTTGACTCGTCCGATGCGCTCCTGAGTGAGCTAGCGGAACTCAAAACAACCGCGACCGAATTTGCCACGGACCTCTCTGCCCGCCTCGACACCCTGCAAAGCGATCTCGATGCGATCAAGGTAGCAATTGATACCAACGCAGCCGCCACCCGAAGCTTGCTCGAGCGCGAGTTCTGGCCCGCAGAGTCGCGGGCTCTGCTTGGCATGTATCAATCCATGCTGCAGCGCGTGCCCACCCGCGAGGAAATGGAGCAGCACCGCGAGGACTTCCTTGCAGGCACCTACCGCCGGGTGGCGGTGCAGGGGTCTCTCGTGGGCCGTTCGGACTACAACCCATTTCCGCAGCCAAGCTCACCGCTGATCGATGACGATGGCACCGTGGTCATTCCTGATCCTGATCCGGAGCCAGCTCCGCTGCTCGCCACTTTCCTGAAACACGAAGCGGCATACAGCACCCATTTCTTTCTTGCGCACAGTGTGAGCGATGAGAGCCGTGAGGCCGAGCTCGCATGGCACCAGGCGATGGGCTACAACACCATCCACTGGTATCTTTGGCTCGACGGCGACTACAACGGCGTCCACCGCTACAACTTCACCGCGGATGAAGTCGAACGGGTGCTCTACTGGATCGACCGGGCGGAGGCTCACGATCTCATCGTCGTGCTGTGGTTCATGTCGGATGACGGCTTCCGGTGGTTCAATCGCAACGATCCGGAACAAGTTCGCCAACGTTGGCAACTGGCCATTGACAAGGTGGTGCGCCCTGCCGGCATTCGCTACGTCGTCATGGCCCTCGAAGCTCTGGAGTATTGGACCCCAGAGGTTGCTCGCTCACATGGGCAATGGTTGCGTGATGCGCTGCCGGCCAACACCAAGCTGATTTGGCACACGCTCGGAGGGGATCGGCGTCTGATCGGGGAACCATGGATGGACATGGTTGCCTGGCAGTCCGGATTTGAATTCTCACCGGAACAGGTAGCGCAGCAGATCCGCGAGCTTCGCAACGATTTCCCATCTCTGCCCATCATTGCAGCAGAATATCACATGAGCGGCGAAACTGATGAGGCTCGCGCCATCGGCACCGCTGCCATCCGTGCCGGCGCTGCCGGTGCATGGAATGGTGCTTTCCCAATCAAGGAGGTGAATCCATGACTGCCGCATCACTCATTTCGACGCTGCGGGCAGCGAGCCCCTACGTGAAGAAAGCATGGCCCATCGCTAAGGCGCTGTGGACCAACTACCGGCTAGCCCGCTCCCATATCGGCAAACGCAGGCTTGGTGAGGCATTTCCGGTGCATCTGGACTTGCGCGACCTTGGTGGCGACCTGGTGGACAAACCTTTCCTGCTCCTGTCCGATTTTTACTTCATCCGCCCAAACGGCGAGGTGGTGACGGCCGAAGAGGGGAACCGCACCGACTTCGGCAGCGTGCCCCGCTTTTTCTGGAGGGTCATTTCACCCTTTGGACCCAGCCGACCGGCCTTTGTGGTCCACGATGCCGAATGCGACGCTAACCCAAAGCGCCACAGCTCGCACGAGGCCAGCATCATCATGCTTGAGGCCATGTGCTGCTGCGAGTCTGACACCTGGAAAATCGCAGTCGTCACCACCGCCGTGCAGTTCGGCGGACCCACGTTCAACCAAGGAGACACCGAATCATGAAACCCATCACCCGCGCCATCGCACTGCTCACCTTCGCAGCCATCGCGCTGCTCACGCTACCCGGTTGCATCGTCGTAGCGTCCGGCGAATCCACCGTGACGTTCCACACCGATATTTCTCCGCTCTCCAACATCCAGGCCGCGACCACACGCAGCCAGAACGGTGAGGAAGGCAACAAAGAAGGGACGGCCAGTGGAGGCGGTACCACCGACCTGCAAACCGACGTCTCCGTCGTTCCATGATCCCGATCTGAACCACGATTTTCAACACCCACCAATCACACCAACCAAGGATATTTTATGGCAGACTATGATCCCGTTCCGGGCGAAACCTTTATTGGAGACGGCCACCTCGACTTCCTGCCCGCTGGCGGCACCGAAGGCGCAGACAACATCAAGCTACGGCTCAAAAACGTATCGATCGATTTCGAGTCCGAAGTTGCCACGCGCTACGCTCCCTACGGCGGCATGCTGTGGAAGGACCGCGTCGTCGGCACCAAGGGCGGCCACAGCTTCATCGGCACCATCGACGAGCCGCGCAACGCCAAGGTGGTGCAGCTGCTCTTCCGCACGGCGACCGCTGGTGGCGCACCCGGCCAGAAACTCTGGAAGGGCACCGCAACGCTCAAGCTCGTGGACGCCGGTGATGGCGGTTCGATCGATATCTCCGGGTTCAAATGTGTCGTGCAGCCCGAAGGCAGCATGAGCGCGGACCGCGAGACGTTCTCCGAAGCACAGCTGCGCATCACTCCCCTCGGTGGCGCTTCGGCTGATCTCGGCACTGTGGGAGTCACCGACCCGGCTTGATCTCTTTTCTATCGCTAAGTTCTGAGGTTCCCGGTGGCGGGGACGGCATATCCCCGCCACTTCACTTTTTCAAACCACAAATCACCATGGCAAAAAACAACACAACCCAACGACCCACCCGCACCCTCACCGACATCGAAATCGCCGTGGGCGCCGCAGATGTCGCAGTGGCATACCGGAAAGGTTACACGCCTGGCGACGCCGACCCGAAGTCCGTCATCGTGTCGGAGGTCTCCGCCCGACAGATCCCCACGCTTGCGGAGCGCGCAGTCGATGAGCCTGCGCTTGTCGAATACTACGCTGGCCAGACCGAAGGATGGGCCGATCACATCACGCACCAAACTTATCTCGAAATCCTCAGTATCGGAGACCAGCTCAACCAAAATTTTATTGCTGGCTACCTGGAGCGCACGGCGGAGAAGAACGAACGCCTGCTGGCGACAGCCGAGCGCAACCTCGCCGCGATGAGCCGCATGCGCGAACTCAATCTCCAGGTAGCCGACGACATCGAGCAGCAGAAGCCATCCGACGCACCTGCGCCCGAGTCGCCATCATCTGCCCAGGCATCCGCCCAAGCCAAGTCCTGAACTGGCGCATCTCTGAGATCCGCGCCGTCATCGAAGAATACGACTACATGGAGACCAACCGCATCCTGCTCGAAACCCAAGGGGTCCACGTCGCCGTCGCGGGCGTCATGGTGGACGGTGAGGGCGGTGCAGCGTTTCGGAAGTTCCAGCGTCGCTTGCTCGATGGCGTCGAGGACGAGCAGAGCCGCGAGGAGCGCCGCCGCCAAGGCATCGCTTATGCCCGTCAGCGGGGCATCCTTCCCGCCTCCACACCCACACCGTCACCATCATGACCATCCAAACACTCATCACGAAATGGGAGCGCCGCCTCGTCACCGAGGAGGCAGTCGAGCGCAACACGTCCGACGCGTTTTATAAATACGTGTCGCGGGCGGAGCAGAAGAACATCCGGGATATCCTCGATGACCTGCGCACGCTGCACCAGTTGAGCGAAACTCCCACGCCACCGAAGGGCTGACACTATGGCTGACGCAACCCTCGACATGCTGCTCAAGATCCGGTCCGACCTGCGCGGACTGGAAAAGGGGCAAACCGAGCTGAAAAAGACCCGGCAAGCGGCGACTGGTCTCCAGTCGACCATACGCAAGGGGTTTGGGTTCGCGGCTGCGTTCGTGGGGGCGTCGCTGTCGGTGGGGGCGCTCAACGCACAGCTCACCCGCAGCATCGACTTGGCATCGAAGCTCAGTGACGAATCGTTCCAACTGCAGATCGATCCCCGTGCGTTGCAGGGACTCAACGCCCTGGCACTCGATGCGGGGATCTCCCTCGATATCGTAGCCCGCGGTGTGCGGCACGTGAATACGCGCACGGTCGAGGCTCAGCAGGGGACCCAGTCCTATTTGCGAGCGTTCGCGCAGCTCAACATCGATCTGGCCAAGTTTGCCCGGCTCGACACAGCGGGAAAAATGGAAGCGATGGCCGTGGCGTTTGCCAATGCTGGCAACCAGCAAAAGGCCTACGCCGCCGTCTCGCGCATCATCGGTGAGGAAGCGGGTCCCAAGATGCTGGAGATCCTGCAGCGTGTGAACAAGGACGGTCTCCAACCGGTCACCAAGTGGGCACTTGCCGCCGGCCTTGCGTTCGACTCATGGGAGTTAGAACAGCTCGACAGCGTGGCCGATGGCATCACCCGTCTGCGGCACCGCATCAGTGTCGAGACCGGCAGGATCATTGCCGTGCTCACCAACGACAAAACGCGGGCCGCCATCGTCATGCAGTTCAGTCATGCGGCGCAGACCTTTGGTGTGGATCTGCTCGAGGCGATTCACGATTCGATTTCCTTCTTCCCGGAACTGTTCAAGAAGTCGATCAGCTCCACGCTCTCGTGGTTCGACGATTCCATCCAGCTCGTGCAGATGAAATTCACGCTAGGCATGATGGAGGGACTCAACCGGGTGAACGCAGTCGCGAACCGTTTGCCTGGTCTGCGTTTAGGTATGCTCGACACCAGCGGCGGAGGGCAGGCCATCGAGGCATTGCAACAGCGCATCGCCAACACCAAGCTGTCTCCGCTTGCGATCGGTGCTGAAGCAGCCGACGCTACCTTTGGCACGGATAACTTTGCAGGACTGCGACCCGATGAGGAGAAACGCTTTGCTGCGATCCTTGCGGCCGTTCAGGAGATCGAGGCGATCAACACCCGCGTGAACGAGGAAACCACGCGCATGACCGCCAATCTCGACAGCACCGCAATCTCGTTTATTGAGCGCTTGCAGGAGGCGCTCGACAACATGACTGAGGGCTTCGCCACACTCGAGCTGAGCATGACCAACGCCTTCGGCACGGTGGTATCGGGTGCGATCACATCGCTATCTTCCGGCATCGAGGGACTCATCAACCGCACGATGACCTGGCGCGAGGCACTTGGCAGCATCTGGACGGGCTTTGTCGGTAGCATGGTCAGCGCGTTCTCGCGCATGATCGCGGAATACCTCGTGAGCAAGGCCACTATGTTCGCCATCGACAAAGCTTTCGCGGCCAAGTCGCTCGTGATGTCCATGGCTTCTGCCGCCAAGTCGCTTGTGGCGTGGATCCCTTCCGCGATCGCTGCATCCATTTCGAGTTTCGGTGCCGCCAGCGCCATTGGGCTCGCTGCTGTAATTGGTGGGCTCGCTGCATTTGGCGGGTTTAAGTCGGGAGGTTATACGGGCGACGGGGATCCGAGTGCAGTCGCTGGACTCGTGCATCGCGGGGAGTTTGTGCTCCCTGCCGATGTCACCAGCCGTCTGGGAGTCGGTGCGCTGAACTCTGCGGTCGCTGGCATTCGCTCCGGTCGTCCTGGTGCGATGGCACCGATTGGCATGAGCGGCGGTGCATCTGCTGCGGGAGGTGCAGCCGGCTCACAGCGTCCCATCTACGTTGCCTCTTTCGATTCGCGCCAGGATGCGCGGTCCTATCTCAAATCCAAGTCCGGAGAGCAGCACATCATCGATATCGCACGCAAGCACTTCTGGGAAATATCCGCCAACGCATCTTGACCATGGCCATCGAAAAAAACCTTCAATTCTACCAGGGCGACGATGAGGAGTTTCGCATCGTCGGGCGCAACACCGACACCGGAATCGTCGAGTCGCTCGCCGGTAACGACTTTTGGCTGACGATCATGACCGATGCAGCGCAGCCCGACTCTTCCGCCGTGCTCCAGCTGACCTTGGTCAACGGCGCCACGGTGCGCAACGTCACCGCTGGTCCGCTCCGCATCGGCCGCCGCTACACGTTCGCGACCGTCGTCGCCGGGGATGACTTCGAAAATGTCGGCTCCGATGCGGATCCATCCCCAGGGGATTCTTTTGTCTGCATCGCCACCACTCCCACCGTCTGGACGAATGGTTCCGTTTTGACCGAGGCCACCGGTGCGCAGTTTTACCCGTGGATCCAGGGGGAAACCCAGATCGCGGATGGAGTCGTGTTGTTCCGGTTTGATCCTGCTGCCACTGGGATCGCTGAGGGCTATGGCATCCAGCTTGGCCAAAACTACTTCTACGACCTGCAGCGCCGCACGACCACCGGGAAGATCAAGACCGAGTTTTTCGGGAAGGTATCCCTGCTTCGCCCACAAGTCACCAAGGCTTTCTGATTTTTACCACACTTACCAACCACACCAAACCCAAGGATCAATATCATGGCCGGATCATTTTCAACCTTCCTTGCCAACGAACTCCTGGATCACCAGTTCGGGAACCAGTCCTACACGCCCACGAGCACCATCTACGCAGCCGCGCTGACCGCCGCTCCGAACAAAGCTGGCGGTGGCACCGAAGTCAGCGGTGGCGGATACGCACGCAAAGCGGTTTCGTCGAACCTCACCAACTTCCCTGCAGCAGCGAGCGGAGCCAAGACCAACGGCGCCAACATCGAGTGGGATCAGGCAACCGCGAACTGGGGTCAGATCGTCGCAATCGCATTCTACGACGCACCGACCGGGGGCAACCTGCTGGCGTTCGACGTGCTCGATACGCCCGAGACGATCAACAACACCAACACCCTGCGCATCCTCGCCGGCCAGTTGTCGATCTCTATTGTTTGACCTGCTTACTAAGTCACTTAGGATGATGCCGTCATGAAGTTCGAACTGCTGCCAGTCCGCGATCTCTCGTTTGAGTTGACCCAAGTGGTCGACCCTTTCCGGGGAAACGTGGCAGTGGATTTCGCGGCGGCATCATCCTGCAGTGTGCAGCTCAACGTCATCAAGGACGCGGGGGTGTTGGAAGCGGTGGGCACGACTGGCACAAGCGCCAAGGTGCAGTGCATCAAGAACGCCCGACTGACCATCGCAAACCGGTTGTTTGTCACCGACGATGGGCAGGTTCTCATCGATGAGGACGGCATACCGCTCACCTACGACCCGGATCCCGGTCGCGTGAACCGCATCGCGAACATCACTCCCGAGATCGAAGCCGCGTCCGTCATTGAGGCAGCACTCAACCAGCTGCGGCAACCGCGCCTGCGCGTGCAGGCGACCGCGTTGATCGTTGCCGGGCTCAACAAGGTCAGGGTCATCTCGGGTCACATCGAGGCGCAGACGGTCCTGCAGGCCATCGCCAACCGCATTCGTTTGATCGATGGCGACATCGAAGCGGAGTCCGTCATCGAGGCGGTGCTGCAGGTGATTCACCAGGTTGCTCCCGAGATCGAAGCCGCGTCCGTCATCGAGGCAGCGCTCAACCGGGTGCGCCACGTCTCCGTTGCCATCGAGGCCACCGCATCCATGAGCGCATCAGTCAACCGCATCAGCAACCCACCCGTTGCCATCGAGGCCGAGAGCTTCACCCATGTCTTTGTCAACGACCAGGGTTTCCTTGTGGGCGACGACGATACCGTCCCGCTCACCGACGACGAAGGCAACCTCATCCAGTCCGACCCCGAATAAACAACGCTTTCAACCAAAGATCACACCATGAAACACCGCACCATTTCACGCTACTTCGCAGCCCTTGCGCTTTTCACGCTTCCACTGCTGATCGCTCCGATCACCGCCTTCGGTGCCAAGAAAATAACCGAATACGACGAGATCGCCGACTACTCCACCACCGACCCGATCTGGGCGCTCGTATCCGAGGACCCAGGATCCCGCAAGGTGGATCTTGCGCGCCTGGCAAATTACGCGCAGGTCAACCCAGCTGCCGAAAACGGTGGCCTTGATTTTCGGCGCTCCTCCCACACCCTCACCTGGGCGGGTACCTCCGACACCCTCACCCTCGCCACCGGCTTCATGCGCCACGGTCGCGTCATCAAGAGCCTCACTATCCGCCACGCGAATGCGGGCACCTTCGACCTCGGCAATCGCAGCGTGCTCAACTTCTACGCCGACGATGTTGTCACCACGGCCAGCGTCCCGACCGTCGCCACGATGACCAACATCACATGGGACTGGAGCGACGGCGACATCACCGTCACCCCCAGCGACACCCACACCGGCTCGATCACGGTGGACATTGAGTATGTGGACAATCCGCCGCCCACCTACGTGACCAATGAGGAGACCCTCACCCTCTACGCCGCCAGCGTCGGCTACCAGATCACTGACTCGGAGGTGCAGACCGCCATCGCCACCACCATCGAAACCCTTTCCGGAGGCCGCAATACCGTGCTGTTCTCAGCCGGTGGCGTGCCGGGCATCTATGTCAAAATCGACCCAGATGTCGATACCCTCCACGCCGACATACTCACTGAACTCGGCTACACCACCAGCGACGAGCACCCGGCATTTACCGTGGATGGCGCGCCCATCGATCATTTTTGGGTTGGGAAGTACGAGGGAACTCTGATCGACGTCACCACGGGCACTGTTGTTTCGAACGCCTCTGCGAAAACCTCCGCTAACCTCCGCGTCGCATCACTGAAGCGTGTCGACCCCGCCGCCGACATCACATTTGACGAGACCATCACCGTCACCCGACAAAATGGAGCAGGATACCATAGTATCACCAATGCACAGTGGGCCTACCTCGCCTTGCGCTCCCTCACGCTCGACCACGAGGTGCGTGGGAATAACGACAGCGGCACTGACTACATAGAGACTACCGAGACAGGCACACTTGTGGTTGACGGCTACGATGCTACCGATATTCATGTGCTCAGTGGTGCTCCCTACGTCGCGTGGTCTCACGACAATACGCAATGGGGAGTGTGGGATCTGAATGGCAACGTTTTCGAGTGGGTCGTAGGGGTGCGATTCGTGGATGGTGAAATCCAGGTGATTCCTGACAATGACGCCGTCCTATCAACCGCTGATTTTGGTGTCGCATCCTCCGACTGGCGCGGTATCGCTGCCGCCGATGGCTCACTTACCGCCCCAGGCACGCCCGGCAATTTGCATTGGGATGCATCTAATGTTGATGGATCGGGCAACCTTATCCTCGACGATGCTGTCACAAATCAGTCCGATGGCTCCACGTCGTCGAGCACGCAATTTAACGCTATCACCTCCGCCGTTGGCATCACCGCGCCAGCAGTGCTTAAATCCCTCGCGCTGTACCCGCTCACCATCGACAGCCCTGCACGAGGGCGCGTTTACATGCGCAACCTTGGAGAACGGATCCCGCGTCGTGGCGGCGCTTGGGTCAGCAGCTCCGGCGCCGGGGTGTCTGCGCTCGACGGCTACGGCACCCGTGGCATTCGCGTCGGCAGCCTCGGCTTCCGTCCCGCTTTTGTCGACTAAATCCTAAGCACTGAAACACTCAACTCATGAAACCACTCAACGCTATTATTTTTTTCGTGGGCACTCTCGCCGCCGCGCTGGCGGCTGCTGCGCCCACCGCATTGCCTGAGCCGCACTACCAAAACGCGACCATCACCCACGTCGACATCACCGCTGCGACCGAGACTACTATCACCTTCCGCTGGCACGACGGCACCCAACACCTCGGCTCCCCGGTCACCATCCCCCGAGGCATCACCGGGGCCGACACCGAGAGTCCCACTGTGCTCTCTCCCTACGCCTCGATCCTCGCCTATCTCGCCCACAAAGAGGCCAACCCACCTTCACCACCGGTCCCCTACGAGGTGACCCGCCGGCAGCTTTTCCTCGTGCTCGACAGCGAGCTATCCCTCACCCGCGAGACCCTGCGCGCCAGTCTCACCACTGAAGCTCAGCGCATCGAGTTCGACGAGGCCCTGTCTTTTCACCGCGACCACCCGCTCGTTGTCTCTATGGGTGCCTCTCTCTCCCTCACTCCCGCCGAGATCGACGCCATCTTCATCGCCGCCGCGCAACTGTAGTCGACCGATGCTCGAAACCTTCCAGGCCAGCGGAAAGGAATACCGACTCATCCATCACATGCCCGATTGGGCTGCGGGGATACGGATCACGCATCGGTTGCGCACGGTCGTTGCGGAAGGACTCACCGGTATCCAATCGCGCCGTCCGTTCATCGAATCGATGCGGGTGCGCGTGACGCTGGACTATTTGCCCGATGCTTTTGAAGCCGATGAGCTCAACCAGCTGCTCGGCGATCAGGATTTGCCGCAGCGGGTAGCGTTGCCCCTGTGGGCGAGCATGCGCGAGAACGAGGCGTTCTTCACCACGCGCATCTACGAGACGGCGTATCTGATGAACTTCGGTCCGGATGGGCAGGAGGTACTACGCTCGGATGCGCTACCAACCGCCTACAAGCACCCCTTCCTGGTGCCGCTAGCGTTTGGTCGGCTCTCGAAGCGTCCGAGCATGGAAGACATCACGGGCGGAACGGTTGCCACGTGTCAGCTGGTGTTTCTCGAGGATTCCCCGTTTGACCTTCGAGTGAGGGTGCATGCCACCCCACAGGCTCAGCGGGATGTGTGGCCCGATACGCTGCGCCCCGACTACAGCGAACCGGTGCGCTGGGAGTCGCGTGACCGGCTCGAATACGAAGACTTTGGGTCCATGCGCGAGTCGGTGTTTGACGGAGAGGATGCTCCGCCCGAATGGGGTCAGGAAATGCACCTACAGCTGCTTGAGGATCCCGCAGAGAGTGCAGAGGAAGTGCGACAGCTGCTCACCTTCTTTCTCGGTCGCATGGGTCAGTGGCGCAGCTTCAGCATGCCCGTGTGGTTTCGTCCAGGAGCAGACCGCCCCACCACGCCGCACAGTATGCGGGCGGGTTTCGCCGATGATGAGATCACGCTCGACTTTCAGACTCCTACGCTCGCCACCACCACATTGAAACTGTGGCAGCGTGCGCATGAAACCGTAGCCATCCCCGGAGAGCAGCCCGAACAGCCGGCAGTGGCGTTCCTGTATCGGTTTCGATACGTGACTCCTGACAACGCGGCGAATGTGGTGAACTGGAGGTTTACAGATTGGGAGCGCGATATTGTCACCACCAATGGCACATACACACCTGCGCCATTCGAAATAGAGGAAGGGACCTTCGAACTTGGAATCCATGGAGAGTTCGAGCTGAGGTCCTATGCATTCGAAGGCTCACCGTTGATGCTGTTCATCCCGTTCGAGGTCAACGCTACGTTGCAGGTTATGATCTATCGTGTGGATCCCGCAAATGTGGCAGCCACCCAAAAGCTTGTGTTCTCCGGTCGGGTCTCCCGAGTCACCAGCAGCGGCAAGGCCCTCACCGCACAGTGCCAGGTGTTCCGGGGTCTCTTGGATCGGAGGATCCCCCGCATGGTGATCCAGCCCCATTGCAACTACAACGTCTTTGACCGAAACTGCGGACTCAGCCGATCCCAATACACCCGCACCGCCACCATCACCGGGCTCGATGGTGCATCCGTCACTCTGGCCGGCGTCAGTGCTGCAGCTGGTTACTTCAATGGCGGCATGCTGTGGGTGGGAGATGGCATCAACTTCGAGTCGCGTCCGGTCGTCAGCCAAAACGGGAATCGGTTCGGAATCGTGAAGCCGCTGCGCAAAGCCAAGGTCGGCGACGCTGTTCGGATGATTCCCGGCTGCGATGGGCTGCCGTCAACCTGTGAAGTGAAGTTTGCGAACTACAACAATTTTGGGGGCGCTCCATGGGTGCCCGATCAAAACCCCACGGTGCAAGCCATCACCACCGAAACCAACACCCGCAAGAAGTAATCACGATGAAGGCTCCCCCATTCTTCTACTCTGATGCTCGTGTGGACGCGCTTATGAAGTCGTTTACTAAGTGGGAAGGCACTCCGTTTTTCCCACGGAGCTGCGCACCCGGTTCCCAGGGCGGCGTCGATTGCGTGCAGCTCGTGCGTGCGCTCCTGGTGGATGCTGGGTGGTGGGTGCAGCCGATTACGTGGCACTATCCCATCGATGGCGGCAATCATACCCGTCAATCCCTGATCCGGCAGTTCATCGACATGACGGGGGTCAGTCTGCGGGTGGAGGAGATTCCCCCCGATCCCGCCTATCTGCGTCCAGGTGATGTGCTTGGCATGCGTCTGGGCTCCGCTATGTGGCACCTCGGCATTGCACTGACCCCGCGCAGCTTCGCCCATGTGATGGTGGGTCGACGCGTGGAACGGATTCCGATCGCGGTGGTCACGCGCATGGGTGCCGTCGAAACCATCTTCCGTCCCCTCGAGCTATGAGTTTTTCCACACAGGCCCCCGCTGCGACGTCGAGCGAGCCAAAGCTGCTCAACCTCGACAGCAATCAACTGAGCACGAATCAGGAGGCGATCCCGATCCCATACGGGCGCGGTCACCAACGCTGGGCGCTCAAGTGGATCACTCCTGCTCTGCGACGCACCACTACCGACATCAAACAGGACATGGGCAAGGGTGGCGACCAGGTCACCGGGTTCAATTACTACGGGGACCTCGCGGGCTTTGTGCAGGTGGGGCCGGTCAGCGCGTTCAAGCGGTTGATCATCGACAACAATTTGGTGTGGGAGGGCAGCATCACGCTCGACGGTGCGGGCCCCGAGCTGCTGCAGGTGGCTCAATACGGCGACTTCTTTCATTACTTTGGAACCGATTCACAATCTCCTGACTCGCGAGTGCTGAACCTTGAGAGCGCTTCCACCTACTCGTGGGATCCCATTCTGAACCCACAGGAGTTCGCCGGGGTGGACCCGAACGATCCCGATGAGCTGCCGGCGGCAATCGCTGAAGCCGCAAGCACCAACCTGCACCCCGCCTACAAGGGGATCGCGTATGTCTCGATCCGGAAGCTGTTCTTTGGAGCGAACCGCACCAGCGCTCCCAATGTGGAAGTGGAGGTCGAGTCGGCTCCGGTTTCCCGGATCGGGCTGCCTACCGACATCACCGCACAGGGGGTCAATCCAATAACCTGCGTCGAGGAGCTATTGCTCGATCCGCGCTTTGGACTCGGGCTCGACAGCTCAGCGCTCGATGTCACCAGCTTCCGCAATGCTGCCAATCGCATCCGGGACCTCGCGCACGTGTACTACATGAGTCCGTTTTCCTCGCGCAAGGTGAGCGCCAAGCAGTTGATCGGGCTGATCCTGGTCCACATCGATGGATTCTTTCGGTACAAGGAGGGCAAGATCCAGATCGACTTCTACCCGCACGATGGCGTCTACCCACAGGTCCGAGAGCTATCACATGCCGACATGACAGAGCTGCCCACCTACGACCCGAGCAGCTATGATGACACCGTGAACGAGGTGTTTGTCGTCTATCGCGATGTCACCCGCTACCTCAAGGAAACCAGCCAGAAGGCTCAGAGCCAGTTCAACCAGGGCGTGACCGGTGAGGTGATGAGCGAAACGCTCGACCGGAAGTTCTTTGTCACTGGTGAACAGGCTATGCGCTATGCTGAGGAATACGTGCAGACCGCGAGCTTTCCCATCACCACCGGTCGGGTCGTCTGCAGGGCGGAACGTGCCGTGAACCTCGACGGGTCCGATATGTTGCCAGGCGACCGTCTGCAGCTCGATGACGCTCACTTCTCGCAAGACATCATCGTGCGTTGCACCAAACGCACCGACCACTACCGCGACGGCACCTGCACGCTGGAGTTTCGACAGGAAGCGGGGCTCTTTGCCATGGAGTATAGCTCCCCCGTCATCCGGACGCCGTTGGTCGCGGCGCCGGTGGCGGGCATCGAGCATGCGCGCATTCTCGAGCTGACGCCGGAGTTTATCGACAACTTGCGTACCGCGATTGTGGTGCTGGCGGAGCGACCCGCTCCGGATGTCGAAGGGTTCAATGTCTGGTACAGTGATTCCGGGGCAAGCTACGACCTCATGCGCTACCAAACGAGCTGGGCGTTGCGGGCCACTCTCCTGCAGGGGGTCGCAGATATGCCGGAAACCAGCCCGGAACACGCAGAGGACAAGGTGTCACAGCGGGTAGGATTTGAGGAGCGCGAACCGGTGCCGATCACACTGCGCATCTCTGCGAGCGGTCCCGATCTCGTGCTGCTGCAACCCAAGTCTGCCCAGGCACAGCTCAACAATGAGTTGCTGCTCATCATCGATGGGGAATGGTTCTCGGTCGGCAACGTGACTGCTGAAGGGAGCGGCCAATATCGAGTGGACGCTTTTCGTGCGCGGGAGTCGAGCCGAGGCCTCGCTCACGCCACTGGGGCGGAGTGCTGGATCATTGAGGCAGAGTCGCTGCAGCGGTTCCAGATGAGTCACAGGGGCTTTGTGACAGGGGATCGTCGTTATTTCAAACTGCAGTCCCGGCGCATCGGTTCGACGCAGCCGCTCGATGAAGCACTGTTGTTGACCTACGATTTTCTCGAGCGCGAGAGCACGTTGCCCGATATCCATTTCTATCCGGACAACCCCGTAAAGGCCGAGACCGGAGAGTCGTTCAAGATAAGTGGGCAGATCTTCGATCCCAATGAGGACATTGTATCCTGGTCGCTCATGATGGTGAATGGTGCGACGGGCGAACAAACAATCGTCGGAGGAGCGTCCATCGTGCCGACCGGACGAGTCGTGTTTTCAGTTCCCATCACTGTGTTGAGTCCGCAGGAGGTTTACTTCGTGCTTTCTGCGCAGGACTACGACACCAGCCGGCCCGGTGTATCAACGGCCCGCTGGCCAGTGCAAGGGTATTTTATCGTCTCCGGTGAGGACCTCACCAACAAGACGATCAAAGACGACCTCGATGCATTCGACGCAGACAAGGCCATGCTGTGGGATCTCGCCAACCAGACGCTCGCAAGAGTCGAGGCTCAGGCGGACCAGCTGGTAGAGCAAGCTCTCGATTTTGCCGCACAGATTGAGCTTACAGAGACGGGGTTTGGCACACAGATAAACCAGGTAAAGAATCAGCTCAACAACGAGCTGGGAGCACTGTCGCAGGTAGTGCAGCAGATCGGTGCGCGGTCCAACACCAATGCGGCCGCAATCGTCCAGGAGCAAACCGCCCGCGTGTCTGCGGTGCAGGCACTGACCCAACAGTTCAACACGCTGGTCTCACGTCTCAACAGCGCTGAGAACTCTCTGAGCGGGTTGTCGTCAACCGTGAACGGGCTCAAGACCGATGTGCAGGAAGTCGAGGGCGGCATCGCGACGATGGCCCAGAATTTCACTGTGCTGAAATCCGATATCAAAGATCTCGAGGATGAGACCGAGGCCAATGCGACCGCTATCCGGAACACCGAAACCACCCTGCGGAACATCAACGGCACGCTCACCGGATGGGCGACCGACATCCACAATCTGCAAATCTCCGACGCTCAAAACAGCGCTAAAGTGCAAACGTTGTCCACCGCGTTCCTGGGTCCCGATGGGCAGGTGAAAGCGATCTGGGGTGTGACGACTGATGCGAATGGCACTTTCGGCAGCTTGACGTTGCTCTCTGACAGTACTCAGAAACGTTCCACCTTCGAAATCGAGGTTGACCAACTGATTCTGAAGGTGGGCGGAAAGCGATATCGAGCAGTCCTGGATTTCGCAACTGCTGCCATCTATCGGGCCGTCAGCCACAACGGAAACCCAGCATGGGAAATCGGGAACAACTTCGCGCTCGCGTTTATGCCGACGGATGGCTCGGGCGTCGGTGGCAAGGCTGAGGTCCTTGTGCACAATGCCGATGGACGGTAGTCCTATTTCGATGCGGCTTTGCGATCTGCTGCCGGGAAAGGGACGGTGATGTCATCCAGATCCGCATCCTGCTGATCATCCTCAGAGGGCGGTGGAACGATCTCAAACCACGCGAGTCCGCGCTCTTTGGTGATCAGTTGGCCCCGATTGTCACGGGAGCCGGCGTAGTGATCCCATAGGGTGTCCATGTCGCCCCGGTGGGAGATGAGTTTGGCCGTCAACGCTGGATTTTCAAAGGCCGCCAAATGGTGGGAAGCAAACGAGTGGCGCATGGCATTCTTGGGAATGGACCAGTGCCGGTCGCTGACGTGCTTTCGGTAGCGCGTGATCAATCGAGATCGCCGTAGCTTAAAGGCATTGGGTGTGAGTTCGTAGGCCTCATCCGTGAGCAGGTCGAGCCATGGGAAAACGTTTCCAGGCAACCCGGTGATGTAGTGGCGGCGCTTGATCTTGGTCTTCCGTGCAGGCTGGAGAATTCCATCCGGATCCAGATCTTCAGGTTTCAGCCGTAGTACTGCCGACTGCCGCAGGCCTCCGAATGCTGTCGCCCCCATGAGCGCAGCCATTACCGGATCAACTTCCACCACCCATGCAAACCACTCCCGCGCATCCTCGAGCGATAGGATTCCCGGCTCGTCCCTCACCACCTCTGGCAGCTGCACGTTGGCGAATGGGTTCGCTTCCAACCTATCCAGGCGCACACACCAGTTGAAGAACGCGCGGATGTCTTTGCGGTGGTTCCATACCGATTCCAAAGCCAAGCGTGTTTGCAGAGCATCGACGTATCGTTGCGCATGTTTGAGATCGATCAACTCAGCCTTTTCGACTCCGATGCCGTCCACCATCTGACCAAGGAAAAAAGAGATCGTCTTGAAATGCCCTTCGCTCACCGTTGCCTTTTTGGCCGCGAGGTATTCGGCAACCAGTTCCCGCAGATCTGTTCCGAATTTCTGCACCAGGTATCGGTCGCGGTAAAACCGATAGACGTCCATCGGATCCGCTTCGGGGACAAGCCGGGATGCCTCCAACAGCCGGTCGACTCGGGCGAGCATCTCCGCACTGTAGCGCGAACCAAACTGCTTTTTCTTTCGATTGTGGGCCGTGATGTACTTGTCGCGAAGCTCCTCAGAATCGAAGAATTTCGATTTCTGCTTCCCGTTCTCATACCATCTCGCTTCCCAGGGACGCTTCAACCCCTCTCGGAAATGAGATTTCGCCAGTCCTAACCCGCGGCTCATTTAGGGTTTATTTAGGGGTTTATTCCAACAAAATCAACAATATCCGTCTGCGCGTGTTGATTCGGCTTCCTGCTTCCGACCCGTAAACCGCTTTACCAAGCGGGAAAAATGGTCGGGACGACTGGATTCGAACCAGCGACCCCTTGCACCCCATGCAAGTACACTACCAGGCTGTGCTACGTCCCGACGCTGCGATTCCTTGGAACCGCAAAGTTTCAGAAGAAATGAAACACACGTTTACATCAAGCACAATTTTCAGGGTTTTCGTGGCTTTGCGGTGGAATCCTGTGACTGGGCAGGACTTGGGAATCTGCATTCGTGTGGGAAAGTGTTGCGAAGAGACTTGATGCAAAGAGTTGCATGCACTAGGCACGGAACATGGACGAGACACTCCAGACGCATCTGCACCCATTATGGGACGTTGTCGATGGGATGTGAACCGCTTGAATTTGACCGCAAATGACTACGATTGCCATCCTCGCTCCCGGGTTGCTGGGGGCCTCTCTTGCAGCAGCTTCGAAAGCGTCTGGACTCTGTGAACGGGTGCAGGTATGGGCGCGTCGGGAGGAAACCCGCAGGCAGTGCGCCGAGCAGGCGTGGTGTGACAGCTGTTCTTCCACGATTGAGGGAGCTGTAAGCGGTGCGGACCTGGTGTGGGTCTGCGCTCCGGTTGGCGCGATTTCCCGTCTGGTTGCGATGGCAGCTCCGCACCTTAAACCTGATGCAATCGTCTCGGACGTTGGGAGCACGAAGGAACGGTTGGTGATGGAGTGTGAGCGTGCGCTTGAAGGGCGTGCAGTTTTTGTGGGGTCGCACCCTATGGCGGGATCGGAGCGGAGTGGTTTGTCGAATGCGGATGTGAACCTGTATGCAGGCAAGCCATGTTTTGTGACCCCATCGCAAGGCTGCGACGAGCGGGCAGTGAAGCGCATCGAGAAATTCTGGGAAGGGCTGGGCATGCGCGTCACGCGCATTGATGCACGTGAGCACGACCGCATTGTAGCCTGCATCAGTCATCTTCCCCATGTTGTGGCCGCCACCCTTGCAAGCAAAGTGGCGGAAATGGGGGGTGTGGGCTGGCGCGAATATGTCGGTTCGGGGTTGATGGATACCACGCGGGTCGCTGCGGGCAGTACGCCCATGTGGATGGACATACTGCAGCACAACCGCGAGGAAATCCTACCCATGTTGCGCGGCATAATCGAGGGACTCGAACATGTGCGAATTCATCTCGAGCAGGGTCGATTTGAAGCGGTGGAACAGGTGCTGGAATCCGGCAAGCAATTTCGAGAAAGTCTCGATTGAGTGAAGGATTTGCGGGGAATCTGGTGAAGCCGATATTTTCGTAATTTTGGCTTTGAACGATTCCCATTTGCCATGTTCTAATGCTTGAGGCTAAATTTGTCTCCTTTGACGAAATCCATTACCTGTGCTTTTCGTTTATTTTGGGGAGGAAAGACATGAGAGAAAATCCGAGTATGCTGTATCGATTGATGGTTGGGGTGATGATGCTTTCCCTGCTGTCGGTCATGGTCTACACGGATCGCCGCTATCGGGAGCAGCATGTCGCTGATCTTGAGGTTGTGAGTGCCGATGCAGCTCCCCATGGACAACCTTCCGACGCTTCGGATGATTCAGACTCTGCGATGACAGTAGCAGAAGATGCTGTCGAGCAGCGGGCACATGGTCAGCGTTCGGTTCGCGCGAACCTGGATGCGCTTCGATTGCTGGCGGCATTTGAAGATGCAAGTGTTGTCAATATGCGTGAGCAGTTGCAGGACGACGGCAGCATGATTCGAACCGAGCAGCTACTGACCGATCTCAAATATCCGCTCATCACGCGGGAAATTCACTTTGATAAAGATGAACAGACACAGGAGTGGGTGGCCGTAGGAGGTTCTGCCTGGGTTTCGGATCAGTTGCTTGTCGGATTGAAAGAGGGGCAGGACCTCCAGGCGCTTCGTGACCTTCTTGCAGAAGCGGATGCCGAATTGGTGCAGACGATCCGGGATGGGAATCATTTTCTGATTCGCTTCCGTGCAGGTGAGCCGGACGATTTGGAAGATGCTGCTTCCCGTTTGCGGCTGCATGTGGCCCTCGCTTATGTCGAACCCAATTATTTTCGACTGGCGACCGCACTACCGAACGATCCGCAATTTCATCGCCAATGGGCATTGAACAATTTGGGCAGCGGTTCTGGCGTATTTGATGTGGATATCAATGCTCCGGAAGCCTGGCAGATCACGATGGGGGATGCGAATGTCGTTGTGGCGGTGATTGATTCTGGTGTGCAGGTGGATCATCCCGATCTGATTGGACGCATCTATGTCAACCTGCGTGAAACCATGGATGGAAAAGACAATGATGGCAACGGACAGATCGATGATGTGAACGGTTGGAATTTTTTCGACGCTCATCAGGGTAGTCCTGATGTGTCAGACACGAAGGACAGCCATGGAACCCACGTAGCGGGAATCATTGCTGCCAGTGCGAACAATGGGATTGGTGGCAGCGGGGTGAGTCCGGGCGTCACCATCCTGCCCATCAAGATTTTCAATGAGGAGGGCGGTTTTACCTCAGATTTCATTCGTGGAATGGACTATGCACGCAAAATGGGAGCGAGTATCATCAACGCCTCTCTCGGTGGAGAAGATCGCAGCGATGCGGAGGTGGCGATGATTGATTTGCTTCAACGACATGGAATCCTGATGGTCACTTCATCGGGCAATTCCGGTGAAAATTCGGATGTGGTGGAAAGTTATCCTGGCGCCTATCCCCATGCGAATATTCTGAATGTGGGTGCGAGCAACTGGTTTGATGAGATGGAGAACTACTCGACTTGGGGACCGACCAGTGTGGACGTGCTTGCTCCGGGGTCGGAAATTTTCAGTACAATTTCACCCAATGGCTATGAAGCTTACAGTGGTACATCGATGGCAACTCCAGTCGTGGCTGGTGTGGCTGCGCTTGTGAAGTCGGTTCGCACGGATTGGGACGCTCACATGATCAAAGACGCCATTCTGAGCACAGTGAAGCCGATTGATTCTGCTGCGGGCAAGACCGTTTCAGGCGGGCGCGTCGATGCCCATGCAGCAGTGTTGAAAGCACTGGAGAACACCTTTTTTCCAAATGGGCTGCACATCCGCATCCGATCCCTTGCCAACGGTCGTTATGTCAATCCATCAAGGGAATCGCATGCGCGCCTGATCGCTGACGGGCTGGAAGGGGCACGCCAGCAAACCTTTGAAGTGGTGGAAATGGGAGCGAGCACCTATGCACTCAAATCCATGTTCAATGACAAATATGTGAGCTTTGAAGCGGGTGGGCTTGAGCCACTCTCCGCAACCCGTGATGTGGTCAGTGATTGGGAGCTATTCTATCCGGTCAAGCTCGGGGATGGAAATTTCGCGTTTCGCTGCAAAGCAAATGGACTGCTTGTCAGTGCTGAAAACAGCGGGAATTCCCCTTTGATCGCAAATCGGGAGCAGGTGGGTGACTGGGAGATGTTTGAGATCGAACCCTTGCACCTGTTGCCTGTTGGCAAGCAGATCGCATTGCAGTCGACACCGAGTGCGCGCTATGTGTCGCTGAGTCCTGAAGGAGTGTTGATTCCCTTTGAGACTCAACCCGGAGACTCGAACTGGTTTGAGGTTGGACTGAGTCTGGATGGTTTTGTGACCCTTCGTTCGCTTGCAAATGGACGCTATGTATCGGCAAAAACGGAGGGAACCCTGCCCCTTCGGGCCACAGCTACCCGCGTCGGGGAATGGGAGAAATTCGTGGGCATCGCGCACAGCAAGGGGATCCTCGCACTGCGCTGCAAGGCCAATGGTGCTTTTGTCGCCTCCGAAAATGAGGGAACAGGTCCACTCATTGCCAACCGATCCGAGATGGGGGGATGGGAGTTGTTTCGCATGATCGTGCGTGAACCCTGAGTGGGGTTTGCCTCAACTCTTCCCAATTTGGCCCAGGTATTGCTTGGTAGGGAATGTGGTGCGGATTTTCCGCATGAAAATGCAGCTTTTTCCTACCGCCAGTGACCAGAGCCATGCAACTGCACTCATTTAAATCAGGATTCCTTAGAGTCATTTACACCGAACTTCACCGGAGTGTGAAAGAGGGAAGCATGGGGTCACCCTTAATCACTCATCAGAACTGGAGGTCGAAATGAATGGATTGATTTCAAATGTGATCATGGGAGTTGGAAAGCAGCTATGGCAATCGCTCTCCGATGGGCAAGGGGCTACAGCGAGCACGCGTCTGGAGCAGCTGCAGCGTTTTGAGCAGCGCCTCGATCATGCGGTCAATCCGGAAAAGGCTGCCTTCAAGGCGTATCTGACTCAACAGTCGGTTGATTCCATCGAGGGTGTGGAGTTTCTGAGTCAAAAACTGCAGGATCGTTTACTTAGCGATCCTTCGATGACGCAGTTTGTTGCCCAGAACGGGGGGCGTTCTGCCGATTTTATGATCGAGCAGCGCGGTGAACAGTTTGTCTTGTCGGGTACATCGGGACGCGAGTGGGTGGTCCCCGCGAATTCTGCTGTTGAGCAAACAGTATCCCAGTTGCATCATCTGGAGAACATTCGCCAGCTGGCATCACTTCGCCCTGGCCTGAACCTTCCCTCGCTGGTGGATCTCGCGTTTTCGGGAGAGGTGGGTGCGTTGTTGGGTTGAGTCTGCATCGCACGGATCAATCACGTGGCAGCTGGCACACACTCGAGAAGTTGCTCGAGTTGAGTGAGGATCAAATCGGGTTGGATGCTGGCGATGCGGGTGTCCTCTTTGCGCAGGCGCAGGGAGCGTTGATCTCCTGCGAAGAGTGCGGTTTTGAAGCCAACCTGTGTGGCGGGAAGCATGTCATTGAGCATGTCATTGCCGACGTAGATTACCTCTGAAGGTTGAATGTGCAGTTGTTGAAGTGCTTTGACATTCTCTTCGTAGAGTCGAGTGTCCGGTTTTGCTTCCCGCAGTTGGTAAGACCACTGGCACAACGCATCTGAAAACCCCAACTCTTCAAGGGTGCGGCCCAGATATGCGGGAAACAGGAGTGGTGTAAAGAATTGGGCATTGGAAACAATGCCCAGATACTGGTTTCGACGGCGGAGTTCTTCGAGGGTGTGTGAGAGTCCTGGCATTGGCCAGGTGGGATTGACGGAAAGCTCATGGGCCAGACAGAGCTGTTCCAGTTGCGATTCATTCAGAATGCAGGAAGGATGTGCATGGCGCTTCAGAAAATCGCTCCAGACCTCGCGAATGTCCACTTCGGGGAAAGGGATGCCCCTGGATCTCAGGGCACGATGGTGTTCATGGATGACAGCTTTGAATTGTTTTCCGGGATCTGGCAAAGCGTGCTTCCAACGGATGTGGTGTGCCTTGGCAGTTTGCCGCATGGAAGTGTCGCGATCCTCATCTACGGAGTGACTGATATCGCCAACACCGGAGACCATCAGGGTGCCATAAACGTCAAAGAGGATGCAGCGGATTGTTGGTAGCGGTTGCAGTTGAGGCTGGAGTGTCGTGTGCACGGGTTCCAGTGGAGTCGATGCATGGATGATTTGCTCGATCAGGGATGACATGGGGTGTCAAACATTGAGGATGCTTTGGGGAAACTCAACTCTGGAACGGCAGGTGGAAAAGTGGCTTCGGGATCAAAAGGAGGTGTGACTGGTGGAGTTGCTCTGGGCGAAAGCGTGCTGAATGCATGCCTGGGTTTTCAATGAATCCACCCAATCTGGCATCGTATCATTGTGCAGAGTTGCGTCAGGATTGAATGGACTCCAGCTCTGGATTTCCCGCAAAAAAATCCGTCAACACCTCAGGTGTTGACGGATTTGAATACATTGTTGCGACTCGCGGTGCAAGGCGCTCCAGACTCGTTACTGGAGTCTCACGGCGATGAATCCAAAATTCCCCCGGTGGAAAACATAGAGGCGATTGATGCCAGGTTTGAGCGCGCTGCGAACATCGTTCACCGACGTGACATCCTGACCATTGACGCGCAAGATGACCACACCTCGTGCCAGCACCCGGCTGTGAGGGGAGTCGTTACGCACATTGCTCACCAGCACTCCTGTGAGGTTGTCGGGAATTCCGAATTCATTGCGGATTTCGCCAGTCAAGACCTCGGCGTCAACTCCGGGTAGAATCTCGGATACTCCTGAAATTCCAGTTCCGTAGGGATCGTCAAAGTCCGCCAGGGTTACCGTCAGGGTCATGGCTTCACCATCGCGCAGGATGGATAGCTCGACTTCTGTTCCGGGTTGGTAACCCGCAACGACCAAACGCAAGTGATCGGCATCCTTGATGCGTTGGCCGTTGATCTGGAGAATGATGTCTCCCACTTCAACGCCAGCCTTGGAAGCGGGAAGATCTTCGGTCACCTGATTGACAATAGCGCCTTCGGTGGTGGGGAGTCCAAAGGATTCTGCCAGGGCCGAATCAATGCGCCCAGGGCTGATGCCGAGCAGACCCCTGCGAACCTCTCCCGTCGTAACGAGGGAAATGGCAATGCTGCGAGCCATCTTGATCGGTACGGCAAACCCGATGCCAATGTTGCCCCCAGAGCGTGAAATGATGGCAGTGTTGATTCCCACGAGCCGTCCCCATGCATCGACGAGAGCACCTCCGGAATTCCCCATGTTGATCGCTGCATCGGTTTGAATGAAGCTTTCGTAACCCTGGTTGCCCAGGATGCCGAGATCGCGGCCAGTTGCGGAAACAATGCCCATGGTGATCGTTTTGCCAACTCCCATGGGGTTGCCAATGGCAAAGACCACATCCCCGATTTTCAAATTGTCGCTGTCGGCAAGCACGGCGGCAGGCAGGTTTTCGACATCAATTTTGATCACGGCAACATCGGTTCGTTCGTCGTGTCCGATGATTTCAGCCTGATATTCTTCGCCGTCATTTAACGTGACCCATACTTCATCCACAGTTTTGCCAGAACGGTCTGAGATCACGTGATTGTTGGTGAGAATATATCCATCCGTTGAAATGATAACACCAGAACCCTGACCGGCGGGCAGGGTTTGTTCCTCTTCCTGTGTGCCGGGGCTGTTGGGATCGAGCGGAACTCCAAAAAACCGACGCAGCATCTCTTCGCGTGGATCAATGGATCGGCGACCCGAGACTTTCTTCAATGTGTAAACCGCGACTACCGATTCCTGCACCCGCTCGAGCGGCTCTGCGTAGGACGTAACCGGGGATTGCAGGCTCCGGTCCATATCGGTTGGGTCGATCGGGAAGTGATCCGGGGTCAGGTTGACTGAATCCGCTGTGGCGGTTCCAATCGACAGCGTTACTGCCAGCAGCCCGATCAAGGTAGAAGGGATGAGTCGTTTTAAGGATGATTTCGTCATTGCGAAAAGCTTGGATTCACAAAATGTTGATTGATTGAACTAACGATTGCCAAACCCTTACAATTTCAGGGAATCTGGTTTTCTTGTTATCGAAAGCCTTGCAGTCGTTAATGTTTCGATGCTTAGTCTTTGCCAGCTGGCGAATCATTCAAATTAATTCCCCATGGGTTCTCAAGATTCTATCATTGCACTGCTGCATGGTCCCGACCAGCCGGGATTGGTCGCCAAGGTTTCAAACTGGATTTGGGAGCGACAGGGCAACATCCTGCACGCTGACCAGCACCGGGACAGTTCGCTCGAGATTTTCTTTCAAAGAGTGGAATGGATTCCTCGAACTGCGCTGCTCGATGCAGAGATTCGGGAGTTTCGCGAGTTTGCCTCTGAGCTGCAAATGCAATCCCGCGTGGTGGCAAGTTCGCAGCGCAGCAAGGTTGCGATGCTGGTTTCCCGGTATGACCACTGTTTTCATGACCTCATCCTTCGCTGGAAGGCAGGAGAGTTCAATGGTGATATATGCTGTGTGATTTCGAATCATGAACACCTGCGTTCGGCTGCAGAAGCCTATGGACTTCCGTTCCACTGCGTACCGGTTACCCGTGCTGACAAGCAAGCAGCGGAAGCAGAGCAGCTTGAGCTGTTGGCCCGCTACGGTGCTGACCTGATCATCATGGCGCGCTACATGCAGGTGTTGTCGTCAGGCTTTCTTGCAAGCTGGCAACGCCCCGTCATCAACGTGCATCATTCCTTCCTGCCTGCGTTTGCCGGGGCCAAGCCCTACCATCAGGCACACAGTCGTGGAGTGAAGTTGATCGGAGCAACCGCACACTATGCCACAGCAGATCTCGATGAGGGACCCATCATCACCCAAGCGGTGACTGCGGTGAATCACCGACACACTGTTGAAGATTTGGTGCGGAAGGGGAGGGATCTGGAAAAAGTGGTGCTCTCTCAGGCTATGCGCTTTCACTTGCAGCAGCGCATTCTGTGTTACGGGAACAAAACCGTGGTTTTTGACTGAGCACGCATTCTAAGCTGAGTGGAATTTCAGCTCCTGTTCCCAGTCTTGAGCATGTGGGAATGAGTAACGACTCAATAGCTGCTCAGTTCGATGATCAGCTCGGGACGATGGGCCATGTTGTAGGCGTCGGAGGAGTAGAACTCATTTGTTCCGCTGATCCCGCGAATGACCATGCCCTGATTGCTTCCATCCAGCCAGCTGTCCAGCACTGCCTTTCGGGCTGCTGCGTCCTGTGGATGAATTTCAATGGTAAGTGTGGAATGCACATCCTCGTTCCCCGTGATGACGGTGAGACCGTCGGTGTTCATCCAGGCGTCGATCAATTTGCCATCAGCTCCGCTCCAGGGTGCAGTGCCGTTCAAGGAATTGTAATTGGCGCGCCGTTCATCCCAGATGTCCGATGCGTTGAGGTTGTGCAGCATCAACGTGTCGGGCTGGGCGGGTTCCTTGAACGTCAAAACCAGCGCGAGGCGGTTGACGCTGCCATAGGACGTGCGACTGAGTGGGATGTTGTCAAAGCGAATGACGGACTTTGCATCGGCGTCGAGTGGCGCAACGCGCAGTGTTTGATCATCGAGATCAGTTTTGCTGTTAAAGACGCCACCGTCCATTTGGAAGGTGTAGAAATCCTGTGTTCCAGAGTAGCCACCCAAATCGTTTTTGAGCACGATCCGATTGCCAGAAGATTGAGCATGTATTGCCGGGGTTATCGTACAGAGCAGAGCGAACATCAGCAGGGAAGCGATGCTCTTGGGGAACAGGAAGTTCGGTTTCATGGGCATTTGGACGCGATCAAGTCGCTTGGGATTCAACGGCTTCAGGATCTTTTGACGTAAGAAGACTGATGAATTTTTCCATTGCGGGTGTCAACACCCTTCCTTTGCGGTGGATGATGTAAATCGGGCGCTTGAATTTCTTGTTCTTGAATTCCTTTGAGACCAACAGCCCCTTGTCCACCTCCTGCCTGACGGTGCCCCTGGGAACAATGGCAATTCCAGCATTGATTTCAACGGCCCGCTTGACGGTTTCGATGTTGTCGAACTCCATGACAGGCAGGATGCTGATTTTTGTGTCGCGAAAAATTTGATCCGTCGCTTTGCGCGTTGGGATATCGTTGTCAAATCCGATGTAGTTGTGTTTGGCCAACTCCTGAATATCGATGGACTTCTGCTTGGCAAGGTCATGTTCGGGGCTGCAGATCACAACAAGCTCATCCTCAAGGAAGGGGATGTACTCCAGCTCGCGATTTTTGGCGGGATAGGCGATGACGCCCAAATCAACAACGTTGTGCAGGACATCATCATAGACCAGGTTTGAACGCCGGTATTCCAGGTGAACGTTGACTGTTGGAAACTGCTGAATGAACAACTTCATGTAGGGCGGCAGCTCATGCAATCCAACACTGTAGATGGTCGATACGCGGATGTTGCCCGAGATCACCTTCTTCATCTCCTGCAGTTCGCAGTCAAGACGTTCGTACAGGTTGAGAATTTCCTTGGCTGCCTCGTGGAGTTTTTTGCCCTCATTGGTCAGCTTGAACTGCTTCTGACTGCGATCCACAATGAGAATTTTGAAATGATTCTCCATCGCACGAAGTTGTTGACTGACCGCAGATTGGGTGATGCCATTGATCTTCGCCGCTTGGGAGAAGCTTTTGCTTTGCACGAGGTCCGCAAAGATTTTGAAGTTTTCAATATGCATTATTCGGATTAATACGTTTTCTAATATTTTCTAATTAAAATATTTCGCGAAGTAAATAAAACTTTTAAGAAAAACTTATAGTCCATGATCCAGTATGAGACTTTTCGGAAGAATGTCGAATTCCTGACCCAACGTGTGCGCGAAGCGGCACAGCGAAGTGATCGACCCATCGAGCAGATCCGCATTCTTCCCGTTACCAAAAATTTTCCGCCGGATGCCATTGAATATTGCTTGAAGAGCGGATTCATGGCGGTGGGTGAAAACAGGGTGCAGGAAACCATTTGCAAACAAGGGGAGTTTCGACACCGGATACAATGGGAGCTTATCGGGCATCTGCAGACCAACAAAGTCAAGCCTGCAATCGAGCATTTTGACGTTGTGCAATCGGTCGACAGCTCAAAACTGCTTGAGAAACTGCAGCGCGCCTGCCAATCCCAGGAAAAGAAGTTGGATATTTTGCTGCAGATTAACGCGGGCAGGGATCCCGCGAAGTTTGGAATTGATCCGGATCTGGTTGATGCTGCGGTGGAGCTTGCGTTGAAGTGCGATCACCTCCGCCTGAAGGGGTTCATGAGCATCGCTCCGCTTTCTGCAGACGATTCGGTTGCACGGCGCACGTTTGCGAATCTGCGGGGTCTGCTCGAGCGCACCAACCGGGAGTTTGGGCTTGCCCTGCGCGAACTCTCGATGGGTATGACGGATGATCTCGAGATAGCCATTGAAGAGGGTTCGACCTGCATCCGGGTGGGCACGGCATTGTTTGGAACCCGCGATGCAGGATTGTAAAGCTGGCGGCAGGGTGTGGCGAAGGGAGTTTCGACCCCAACAACGTCGCTTCAATGGGTTGGAGCGGGAGCTTTGCAGTTGCAAACCCGGATGCGGCGCGCATATGCATGGAGTTCATCAAGCGATCTACCCTGTGACATCATGATCTGGAATTTACCGAATATTCTGACACTGCTGCGAATCCCGTTGCTGTTTGCCATCATTTGGCTGGGAGAAGTCGATTGGGAGTATCGCTTTGTGCTCATTGTCACGTTGCTGATGGCTTCCATGATTACAGATTTCCTCGATGGTTATCTGGCACGTAAGTTGAATTTGGTCAGTGATTTCGGGAAGATTGCAGATCCTCTGTTTGACAAACTGTTCATTCTCGGACTCTTCATTTGGATGCTCGCGATAGACCTGATCCCTGCGTGGAATGTGAGCATCGTGCTTCTGCTCCTGCTCCGGGAACTCGCGGTTACCGGATTACGTGGTGGAGGAACATCAAGCGGGAAGACCTTTGGGGCGGACTGGTTTGGAAAATGGAAAACAACCCTGCTGTTTGCTTCGCTGTGGGTCTTGCTCATAGCTCAAATGCTTCGGGTGGATTTTGACATGAACGGAGCATGGCTGGAAACCCTTTACTGGGCTGGTGTGATGCTGCTGTGGGTTGGCAGTGCGCTGGGCATTTATTCGGGGATTCGTTACTTTCGCCTGCATACCTGACGAATCAACATTGGAAACCATGGAAACTGACTGATGAAAGTGGACCATTTTTTATGGGCATCGCTGATTCCCACGCCTTGGATCATGCGCTTTGCGACTTTGTTTGGGGCGGGCAATGTGAAGGTGGGACCGGGCACGGTTGGGTCGTTGCTGGGGATTTTCTGGTACATCACGATCTTCACTTCGGCGTCAGGGTTGATGCATCTGGTGATCCTGCTCGGTACGCTCTACCTGGCCGCAGGGATTTGTGGCGAAGCTGCAAACCGCATGGGACAGAAGGATCCGGGTTCGGTGATTCTGGATGAGTTTGTGGTGATTCCGATTTGTTTTCTGGGACTGGACCATGTGATGCTGCAGGGTGATGCCTGGTGGATGCTGCTGCTGGGATTTGCGCTTTTTCGTTTGTTCGACATTACAAAACCCCTGTTCATTGGACGGCTGGACCAAATTGAGGGCGGTTGGGGAATTTTGCTCGATGATGTGGCGGCTGCGCTCGTCACCTGTCTCTGCCTGCATGGAGTCGTTCGCTTTGAATTGCTGGATCGACTGACGGGGTTGTGGAACTAGCTTGCATTGCGTTCGCACCTTGCTTTTTCTTGCTGACAAGCCTTCGCCTTTGAAATTCCACCGTCATGTCCAACCATCCACCTGAGACTCCTGAATCCGCACCGGAAGATCCCTGGCAGAAATTGAGTCCGGAGGAGCGCAAGCGGGCCGAACGTCACCTGATTATCCTCTATGTTGCAATGGGTCTGATGGTGGTGCTGCCGTTTGTGTTTTTCATTTTTTTCCGAAAATAGTGCAGCACATCCGATGAATCAGACCTTGTTAGTCATGCGGATCGTGTTTCTGGCTCTCTGTCTGTTCGGGAGCTGGTTGATTATCTATGTGAGTCCGGATCTCAATCCACTGATGGTGGTGGCCATCGGATCGGGTATTGGAGTGTTGGTGATTCTCACGGATATCTACCTCAAGGGCTTTTCGCTCAGCGGATTTACGGCACTTACCTTTGGACTTGCACTGGGCTTGCTGTCTTCCCAGTTGATTTCCGCATCTCCCTTGTTTGAACCGCTCGAGGATGGAGAGTTCGCAGGCGTTGTGTTTTTGGTACGCCTGGTGATGACGGTCATTTTGATGTACCTCGGTGCGGTGATCGCTCTGCGGGGACGGGATGAGTTTTACCTCGTCATTCCCTATGTTCGCTTTGTTCCAAAATTTGCGGACAATCCGGCGGTTCTCATTGATACCAGTGCACTGATTGATGGACGCATCGAGGCGCTTTGCCGCTCGCGCTGGCTCACCCATGGGCTGGTGATTCCTTCCTTCGTGCTGCAGGAACTGCATGCTATTGCGGATTCGGCGGATGTGAAGAAACGCGAACGAGGTCGCAAAGGTCTCAAAGTGCTCAATGAACTGAAGAAAATGAATCTCGACCTCCGTATTCACGAGGTCGACATTGATTCAAAGGGCAAGGTGGACGAAAATCTGCTCCTGCTTGCAAGTTCGATGGGGGCACGGCTGCTGACCACGGATTACAATCTGGCACAACTGGCCCAGTTCAAAGGCATTGAATGGCTCAACCTCAGCGAACTCTCCAGAGCATTGCTGCCGGAGCTTGAAGCAGGGGCTCATTTTGAAGTGGAACTGGTGAGAGAAGGGAAAGAACCGAATCAGGCTGTGGGTTATCTGCGTGATGGTTCCATGGTGGTTGTGAATCACGGACGCCCGCATCTTGGTGAAATCGTGCCGGTAGAGATCACAAGTGTGATTCCTTCAGCCGGAGGAAAGATGGTGTTTGCGGAGCTTTGTGAGCGCGTTTGAATAGCCTTCTCTGCGGCATTGACAGGAGTGCGCACGGCTCGTGCTTGCGGTATCACAAGGATGTTCGCTTCCACCGGTGACAAAGGTTGAATTTGAAGCCCTCCTGCTTATGATGCAGTTTCATCATGGCATCAACAGACAGCAGTCCACAGCAAATCCTTACAGGAATCTGGGTTTCCGATGAGGGAGTCGTTCACAAAAGCTACCGCGAAGAAGGAGGCACGGAACGCAGTGTTGAAGCTCCGTTTTGTGGGTTTGTCTGGGCGAGTGAGAACGATGTCGAAGCAAATGGACTCGGTTCTGCTGCGACCCGCCTCAGCGGCGAGGGCCCACTGAACTGTGTCTTGGAGACAGATCAGTTTTCCACCTATCGGGAGTGGATTTCGCGGGATGTGCTGGGACGAACTTGCGAGTGCATTCGACCCTTTGAAAGCCAACACCTGCTGCGTGAGCATGAGCGTCTGTTCGATGGTTTGCGCTTTGATCAGCTCAAGCGTTGCCAGATCGACATCGAAACGGATTCTGACGGCATCCGCTTTTCGAATCCATATCAGGATCGCATCCTCGCAATCGGGATGAAGATGGGGGACCAGGAATCCCTGCTGTACCTTGAAAGCGAAGATTCCAAGGGGGAGCAGCAATTGCTCGAGCGCTTTGTCGAAACGCTGCAGGAGTGGGACCCCGATGTCATTGAAGGTCACAACCTGTTTTCGTTTGATCTCAACTACCTCAAGATCCGTTCCCAGCGTCGCAAAGTTCCCTGTGCATGGGGGCGGTTTGGGCAGATGGCAAACTTTCGCAAGAGCCGCCTGAAAGTTGCGGAGCGATGGGTGGATTTTCAGCGTTGTGATATTCCTGGGCGAACTGTTTTTGATACCTACCTCATGGTGCAACTCTATGACGTGTCCACGCGGGACATGCCGGGCTACGGACTCAAGACCGTTGCGAAGTATTTTGGAGTCACGCGCAAACTGGATCACGAACGAACCTACATTGCCGGCAATGAGATCCACAGGCAATTCAGGGAGGACCGAGACACGTTCCTTGACTATTTGAGAGATGATCTGCTGGAGACCGAAGGCGTTGCTTCCATCTTGCTGCCGACTTATTTTGAGCAGTGCAAGACGTTTCCGATTCTCCTTCAGGAGGCGTGTCTGAGAGGCACCTCAAACAAGATTGACCTGCTCTTCATGGAAAAATACTTCCATGCCGGGCATGCGTTGCCGACGGCTGCCGAAGGCTTTGCGGGTTTTGAGGGTGGTTATACCCGGAGTTTTCATGAGGGTGTTTTTCACCACGTGCTGCACTACGACGTCGCCTCGCTCTATCCCAGTCTGCTATTGCGGCTGGAGCGAAATCCATGGCCCGATGATCTCGGGGTCTTTCTGCCCTTGCTGCGTGAACTCAGGGAGTATCGGTTGAAGTATAAACAGCTTGCGAAAACCGACCCTGACCCATCCTTGCGACGGGAGTACAATGCCCGACAGGCGAGTTTTAAAATACTGATCAACTCCTTTTATGGTTATCTGGGTTTTCCCGGTGCGCGCTTTGGAGATGCTGAGCTGGCAGCTCAGGTCACTGCAGATGGCAGAGAATTGTTGCAGCGTGTCATTGATCGCATGCAGGAACTTGAGGCGATGCCGCTGGAAGCGGATACCGATGGGATTTACATCAGTTCGGAGAAATGGTCAAAAGCACCGCTCGAACTGCTCGAGAAGGTTCAGCAAACACTGCCAGATGGCATTGAGCTGGAGTTGGGTGGCCAGTATGAGGCAATGCTCTGTTACAAAGCGAAGAATTATGCAATCTACGATGGGGAGCAGGTATTGATACGGGGTTCTGCGCTCAAATCCCGTGGAATCGAACCCTTCTTGTCCGATCTGACCAAAACCCTGATCCATTCGCTGCTGGGTGCGTCAAAAACGGACGTTGCGGAGGCACTCAAATGCCTGCGACAAGGGATCGAATCGGGGGAAACCGCTGTGGAGTTGCTCGCCAAGTCGGAGACTTTAAACCAATCGCCGAGCAAGTATCAGAAAGAGGTAGAGGGAAGCCGAAAACCACGTCGGGCGGCGCTGGAAGTGGCGCTTCGAATGGATCCTGTTCCGGGCATGGGTGAGCGAGTTACCTATTTCATGGGACCGAAGGAAAAGGGAAAAACGGCGATGTGGCAGCGCGCGTTTGCCATCGGAGAATTTGATGCAGAGCACTGCCCCTACGACAAGGCAACTTATCTGAAGAAATTGGATGAGTGGGAGCAGAAGTACGGAGAGCTGATGGCGCTGGCTTAGCGATGATCCCTGTACGGACTCAAGCTGTTGGGACTTCAGAGTCCTGACTTTTAATCCAGAGAACCCGCACGAAACCGGATGGGCACCCGGATGCGTGCGCGAACGGGCTTGCCGTCCCGCAGTGCTGGCAGAAAACGCCAATGACTCAAGGCTCGCATGGCGGGTTCTTCAAATCCGGGGTGCGAGGATTCCTCCACCATAGGTGCAAGAATTCTGCCCTCTGGATCTATGATCATGGAAATCAGAACGTTTCCACTGAGCTGAAGTTCTTCCAGGTATCGTGGATAGGCTGCGGCGAATTGAACAATGGCCTCCGGTGGGCAGTTCTCGGGTTGGCTTCGACTGCGGAACTGTGCACGGCGAAAAGTATCGTTGTAGTCGGATTGATGGCGGAAGAGGCGATAGGCTGCACTTTGCATGGCAATCGCATCGAGCTGGCTTCGCAGCCCTTCGGGCAGGGATTCCTGATCCATGAGAGTGAGAAAGGCTGGATAGTTGAGGGCAGTGCCGATACCGCTGAGGTAGGCGATACTGAGCGCTGCGATGGTTTTGGATCGAAAACGGGGATCCATGGAGGTCGCGGGTTCTGAAAGAATGGACTGCAATTCTGCAACAGCCTGACTGGGTGGCACTCCGGGGAATCCGTGGATGGAAAACACACATTGCATCAGGCGTCCGGTGGCATCTCCCTGTGCAGCGGCGGCTTCAAAATAGTGTGCAGCGCAGTCCCAGCGCATGGATGCTGACCAGGATGGGTGTTGCCAGCAGGCCATCCCCAGATGGATCAGGTGTTGAGGTGGCACCCAGGACAATAACTCGTCCACGGTGAGCAGCATGCCTTCAACGTTGGCGTCGGGCTGCGCCCAGCGATCTTCAAGAAACTGGAAAAATGTGTCAAAGCTCGTCGCATCGATTCCGATGAGTGACTGACGATAGTGGTAGAGAGCCTGATCCAGATTGCGGGGTTGTCCTTCGATCCACGCGTTGTCGTGAAAATAACCGCAGAACAGACTGGCCGTCGCATTGCCGCGGTCGGCGGCGGCCTCAAACCAACGGAATGCCAGTTGCCGGTCGGCTTCCGTTCCGACGCCCTCCAAGGTCATCAGTGCGCACTGCAGCTGTGCGAGTTCGTCTCCGCCTTCGGCTGCATTTTCGAAATGTCGGAATGCGCTGGGATACAACTCTTCCTGTAGGTACATCCACCCGAGCTGGAAGCTTGCAGATGGATCTCCGTGTGATTCAGCGACTTCAAACCATCGTTTTGCCTCGGTCGGGTCGGGTTCAACTCCCCAGCCATTGCGATAGCAGAACCCGACACTGAAGCAGGCAGAAGGCATGCCCAGTTCGGCGGATTTCAAAAAGAGTGCAAACGCGTGCTGCTGAGTTTGCTCGTCCGGAGTATGTGCCATCAAGGAAGAGAGCAGGCGAAGTGCGTTTCGTTCGTAGCCGTATCTCAATGCCTTCTCAACCGTGTTCAGAACGTTTTGCGATTCTGAGGAATCCCATGTTTTCGCTCGGATAAGCGCGTGCAGGCGCGCACATTGCACATCCCAGGCGGGAGGATAGTCCTGATCGAGCAGAAATTGCAGCCCATCGATCTGTGAGTCCGAGTCGGTTTCCGCTTCGGTGGTGTCGGGGAAGAACTTGACCTGATACAGCTTTGCACGCAGCGAACCGAGTTCGATGGAATGAGCAAGTTGGGTTAGTGTGGTTTCTTCCGGGGTTGGGGTATCGAGGTTTTGATGGTAGGAAAGCAGCCATTCTTCTGCGTGCAATTCTGCTTCGGAGGGACGGTGCCGGAGCAATGGACTTTCTGTATCCTTATGGGAAGAGGGAAAACGCACGGGGCGATAATAATCAGGTGTGTGAATAAACCAGGCACGCATTTTTTCCGGTGGGAACTGCATCGCAGAAAGATTGAATCGGGCAACCGGGTTCTTGTGTCCGAGTTGTTCGAGATTCCAGGCTTGCGCTTCGGGCAGGTTGAAAACGGATTGTTGCGATTCGGGGGAGCGCAGGAAAAACCTTCGAATTGCAGTTGGCAGGTCGTCGAACTTTAGCCGCAAGGGCGGTGTGGAGTCTTCGCTCTCGTACCCCGAGTCCCGCATGGACTGCAGAATGGACAGCGCGATGCCACAGCCATCAAAAGCGGCTGCATGGAGGTAGGCAGATGCGAGTTCCGGGTCCCAAGTGGCTTCCACCGCAAGATGGTACTGTAGGGCGAGAATGAGCAGGTCGTGATCAGTGTCAGCGTGCTTGCAGTTGGGAGACTCCATCGACTCTGCCGACAGTGAAGTGATGAGGCAGAGTTTTGCGATCATCACGACCAGAGCCAACCCTTGCCAAAACGGGTTTCTCCATTCGGCAAGGAGGGATGCAATGCGATGGTAAGTTTTCACAGAAAAAGCAGGGGTGTCGCAAGCGCAGCAAAAAAGCGCGTCCGGTTGCGGAAGCGCTTTTTATACAAATTCAGGTATGTCGGGTGCAATTATTGTTTTGATTCGAGGTAGGCTGCATATTTTTCGAGCCATGCTTCGAATCCATCTTCAAAATCGATATCGAGATCGATTCGGTCCATCACCCGTTTAGCCCCCTGTTTGGTCAGGCTTTCATCCAGTTTGCGTCCACATCCGCAAAAATCGTCGTAGGAGGAATCGCCCAGTGCGACAATGGTGTACTTGAGCTTGTCCAGACCAGCGACTTTTTCATCCACGATTTCATAATAAAACGTTTCGGCTTCGTCTGGAGGGTCACCTTCACCCCAAGTGGAGATGACGATGGCTACCTCGGATTCGCCCGCCAACTCTGCCGCAGGATAGTCTGCAAGATCTTTGAGACTGGTCTCGAATCCGAGTTCGTCTGCCTTTTCCTGGATCTGGGTTGCAAGGTCTTCGGCGTTGCCGGTCATCGTGCCGAAGAGAACTGTCAGTTTTGGATCACTCATGGATGGTGTAAATAGGAGAACACAAGACGCACGCGCATCCTTGTCAAATCGCATTACCAAATTGAAATGCAGGGAATGCAGGTATTAGGTCCGCTTCACTTGAAGGGATGCCAAACAAGCAAGGTGGATTGCGAGCAACCATGCAAATCCTGAGGTGAATGCATGATTGCGCAGTGTCGTGAGTTCCCGAATCCGAGCGTGGTGGTGCATCCACCAGAGGTCCAGTTGGCAGAGTTCCGGAATGAATGGGTGAACCTCGGAAAGCCAGAAAATCGGGGCATTCCCCCACTGTGCAATCTGTAGAATGCGGCTCAGGTCCGGTTGGGCAAGGCCGATCAGCAGTAGTGTCAGGCCGGCCAGTGTTGCCGTTCTCAGACGCAGTCCCGTCAGGTGCAGAAAGCGCATCATGGAAAGCGTTAGCAGGACCAGTATGGCGTTGCACACCGCCGCTGTCCCGAACCAGCTCAACTGGCAGGTTGGGGACAGCCCTTGGAGAAGTTCAGTCCGGGGTGGATTCCATGTGATGCAGGCGACGGTCCATGCTGAGAGGCTGAACAGGAATTGAATCCAGATGATGGTCACGGTGAGGGAAAGTTGGCCACGCAACCAGCTGTGCATGGACGGAAGGGGAGCAATGGTTACACCGCATCGCGGATTTCTGAACGGCTTTTCGATCCGTGGTAGTGCCACAACACCTGCACCCAGCACATACCAGCGCTGCAAGCCATATTGAAAATCGAGGAACAACTCAAGAGGATGGCTGGCAACTGCAAAGACGATGCTGAAGCATCCCAGTGCAGGAATCGTTGCCGTCAGGACAGAGAGCAACCAGAATCGAGGGATGATGGAAAGCGGTGACTTGCGCCTGGCATCTGGCAGCGTAAGTGCTCGAGATTGGGGAAATCGGGAAGTTTGCATGAGGAATTCATTTGCAGGAGAGGTTTGGAAAAGGGGAGGGTCAGGCAATGCGGAAGCCCTGAAAAATGGGTTCCCGATGTTCGGAGGATTCGTCGGATTCGCGGATGTAACTGCGGAGTTCGTCCACGACTGCGTCAATGAACTCATGTACTTCCTTTAATTCGCCTTCCACTTCGAGCGTTACACTGCCATCGTCTTCATTGCGCACAAATCCAGCAACATCGAATCCCCTGGCAACATCAAGCGTTTGATACCGGAAACCGACACCCTGAACATGCCCGCGAAACTGAACTCGTTTGTGGTAGACCTTCATGATTCATCAAAGGTGTTTTACCATAGCAGTGCCGTCAACTTCTGCAAGCGTTCCACCCCATGTTCATGTGAGTTTGGGTGTGATCTGACTTCGATGAGTGGCGTGTTCATCCACTGCTTTGGGGTGGAATTATTTTTCGAGTTGTAAATCGTGGCGAATCGATCAAGGTTATGAAACGAAACTATGAGCAGTCCAAATTTTGAGAATTCCGGGGATGGAGAGTCCTGGGATGGAAAAGGGGAACTGGAGTGGACTGAGAGGAACTGGAAACAGTTTCTCAAGGATGCAGATGCTGAAATCGGAAGATTCATCAAGATTTATCAATCCCTGAAAGGGGACTCGCAACGGCTGGATCACACCGCATTGGGAATGGGCTGGGATTCAGAAGAGTGGTCAGCAGAGCTTGAGTTTGAGTCGGACGAATCCACAGAGTGGGTCGACGGCGCTTCTGATGACGAGGATGACTACGATGAATTGGATGACAGCGATCCTTATACGGTCCACAAGCACCCCCTCTATGTGACCAGCCGTGCCCTGTACGCGTTGATCGCGCACTACTGGAAGGTTCTGACACTGGAAATGCCCGGTTGGGTAAGTGCGCCGGATGCCGTTGGTTTTGGTGAAGCGGTTGCCGGAGGCGAATGCAACGCCGTGATGGCAATCCATGCGCTGGAAATGGGCGATTACAATCTGGTCGTGGTGCACTTGCAGCGTTCGCTGAGTGCACTGAATGAAAACATGCGCCTGTTTCAGAAGACCATCACGCGCGAAGATGAGATGCTCAACCCCTCAGTGGTTGAAGAATTTCAGAGCTTCTTTTTTGATTTGCGCGAGGTGTGGCTGCGCGTGATTCGGGAGTGCCGTGGCACCTCAGAGTTGCGTTGACTGTGCTATCTGTTCAGGCGCTGAGCTTCACAGACGCTCGCTTGCATGATTCCGTCAAAAGAACCATTTGTGAAAAACAGTACCAGCAGAGGTGAGGTGACATTGGCCAGCTGCGAGAGTAGGCAGTGCTGAAGTTCGGCATTGCTTTCGAACAGATGAGTTGGGGTTCCCCGGTCTTCCAGGTCAGTCTTGAGCTGACGCGTGTTCAAGCGCTTCGATGCGTCGAGCAGGTGCAGGCGATGAATGGCTCCAATCCAGACTTCATCGGCATGAGCTAGCGTCACTGGCCACAATTGTTGAAATGCGGGAGAGCGTGAAGTATTGCTGCGGGGTTCAAATACTGCCCATATACGGTGCCCTGGGAATCGATTGCGAAAGCTGACGAGCGTTTCTCCGATGGCGGTGGGATGATGCCCAAAATCTTCAACCAGCAACAGCTTCTCATTGGAGAACAGCACCTGCTGCCGTCGCATCACACCGCGAAACCGTGTAAACGATTCCGGAGACAGAAATGAATCAGGATGGGCAGGGTCGATCTGCAAACCGGTCGCCAGCGCAGCCATGGCGGCATTGCGTGCATTGTAGCGTGCTGCAAGGGGCCATGATACCTGCAGCCAGGGTCTTCCATGCAGTTGCAAGCGAAAGTGGCTGCCGTTAGAATGTTCTTCAAAATCAAGGATTTGCAGATCGTTGTGAGCTTCAAATCCCACCTTCCAGAGCGTGCTGTAAGCCTCGCGGCTGACCCATTCAAGCAACTTCGGATCGTCACCATTGATCAGGATGTTTCCGCTTTGGGGAACCAGTCGCAACAGATGCTGAAAGGATCGAATGATGTCCTCCAGATCCCGGAAGATGTCGCCATGATCAAATTCGAGGTTGTTGATGATGAGGGTGCGGGGGAAGTAGTGGATGAATTTGCTGCGCTTGTCAAAAAAGGCGCAGTCGTATTCATCCCCCTCGATCACAAATGGGGTGTCGGCACTGCCCATGGCGGAGGATGGCAGATCCGAGGCGGGCACTCCGGCAATCAGATATCCTGGATTTGCACCGCTTTCGAGCAGCAGATGGGTGGTCAGGGCCGTGGTGGTGGTTTTGCCGTGGGTGCCCGTGATCACGATGGACGGACGATGTCCGATGAGATGCTCACCGATCAGTTGAGGCAGGGAAACGAAGGGAAGACACCGGGTTTCCAGCAACCATTCGGCCTCAGGATTCCCGCGTCCGATGACGTTGCCAACAACCACGAGATCTGGTTGCTGTGCTGCCAGGCGTTCAGCATCGAATCCTTCAAAAAACTCGATGCCCGCATTGCGTAATCGATCCGACATCGGGGCATAAACATTGAGGTCCACGCCGGATATCGCATGTCCTTGCTGTTTGAGCAGGATGGCAACTGAACCCATGGCAGTGCCGCCAATTCCCATGAAATAGATGTGCATACGTTGCAGTGAGGCAGAATTTTGCCTGCTCCGGGTCAACGGAATCGCGTGTGTTTTGTTTCAGATCCTGAATACGGCAGGGTGCAAGTGACTCATCGGGAGAGCGCGCGTGCGTCGAGTAAAAGGGCATGCACCACCATGGCATCAGTCGGGATTTGAATGATGTCTTCGACGCATCGGTATTTGGAACGAATGAACTCGCGAACACTACCTGGAATATCCCAGAGATCGACCAGTCGCATCGACCAATCCTCAAACTGGCGGTGCTGGATCAATTCGTAGTGCAACAAGTGAACTTGTGTGTGGCGCTCATCGCCACTGATCTTTCGAAACAGGGCATTGACTTCCGGTGTTGGTCCTTCCAGTACCTGGAGGAACTGATTCCCGCTCAGCACAAGTAATCCGGTGATGTTTTGTTGTTTGTTGTTCGCTGCGCCTTTCTCTGCGATGTCCTTGACCGTCTCATTCGAGACGAAGTCATCGGTCGATAGGCTTTTATAAATCAATCTGCACTCACTCATGACGCGGGGTTTCGGTTGGCGTTAAAGGAATCCTACGGGAAATTACCACAAGTTCCAGCGCAAATCCATGAATTGCAGGCGATGCGACATGGGGGTGAGGTGGTTGGGCAGACTTCAACGCTTGTGTTCGGATCAAAAATCCCCTCTATGGTTTGCCCAGATGGATGCATTGGAAAAACTCGAAATTAACCCGATCCGACGTGGTACCGATGGGGCAGTGGAGCTGCCCGGCTCCAAGAGCATTTCGAACCGTGCCCTGTTGCTTGCTGCCTTGTGCGATGGAAGTGTCGAACTCTCGGGACTGCTGAAGAGCGAAGACACGGAACTCATGCGGCATTGCCTTGCACAGCTGGGTGTGGACCTGCAGGAGAGCGGTCCGAATCGATTGAAGGTTCAGGGGGTTGGCGGGAGTTTTCCGGTGAAACAGGCTGAACTGTTTGTGGGAACCGCCGGAACCGTCGCCCGCCTGCTTGTTGGGATCCTTGGAGTTCAAGAGGGGGGACACTACCGGGTGGATGGTTCACCCGTGATGCGTCGTCGCCCGATGAAGGAATTGACAGACCTGCTGATCCAGTTGGGTTGTGAATTTGAATGGCAGGGAGAACCCGGATCGCTCCCATTTGTCATGCATCCAAACGGGTTTACGAAGACATGCCTGCAGGTGGATGCGCGCGCTTCGAGCCAGGTGCTCTCGGCAGCACTGATGGCCGCACCCCTGGCGGGAACGGATGTTACCCTTAGCTTGAATGAAACCGGAGTGAGGCAGCCCTACGTGGTCATGACCTGCCGGATGATGCAGAACTTCGGGATCGGGAAAGTCCACTGGAACACATCCTTCACCGAGTTCAAGGTAGCGGGCGGTAGCAAATACCACTCTCCAACGGGCTTCTATGCCGTGGAGGCAGATGCCAGTGCAGCGAGTTATTTTCTAACCCTTCCGTTGGTGACCGGTGGAAGCATGCGTGTGGAACCTTTTGATTCTCAGGGACTTCAGGGGGATGTTGCCTATGCGGATGTGCTCTCGAAGATTGGAGCGCAACTCACGTCAACGGACAGAGGACTCTGCGTGCGCTGGGGCAAAGTTCCGCTGGAGGCTCATCGATTCAACTTTCATGCGATCTCGGACACCTTCATGACGTTGGCTGCGGTGTCTCCGCTGTTACCCCGACCCCTTCGCATTGAGGGGATCCGGCATACACGTTTGCAGGAAAGCGACCGGGTGGCTGCGATGGCGACCGAGCTGGAACGACTCGGACAGGAGGTCGAGCAGGGCGATGACTATCTACACGTCTTTCCCCGACGTTCGGAACTCATGGAAGTGGCTCGGGCCGGAGTGGAAATCCAGACCTATCGGGACCACCGCATCGCCATGAGTTTTGGGGTGCTCGGCAGCAAGGATTTGCTTGGAGATCAGATTCCGTGGCTCACGGTGCTGGATCCGCGTTGTTGTGAAAAAACCTATCCGGGATTTTTTGACGATTTATCGCGCCTGCAAGGTGGATCTGAATAATCTGGATCGACCGATTTTCAGCTGCTTCACCTGAATCACCGTTTGGGGTGTGGGGTGGAAGCACGCATCAGCGGTCACGGGATCTTCCAGGGGTGGGAGGTCCGCTCTCGCGATGGCGGGGCTGACCACTTCGAATGTCTGAACGCGGTCGGTCAAAATGGGGTCGGGAGGGTGAGGAAACCCGGGATTCGCGAAACGTGTGGGTAGGGCGACTAGGCTGAGGCGGTGTCCAGGCAGTGGGTTTGGAGGGTCGGGGCGTCGGCAGCGTACGCAGGTTCATGCTGGCATCGGAACGTGGCGTACGCGGGCTGAGTTGGCGGGGTTCGCCCGTGCGCGGACTGAAGGTATTGCGGGGTTCGATGTGGGGACGGGAACGTTCTGAAGGACGCGGCAGGATGCGCGGGGGAGTGTTCTCAGCATTGCGATTCATGCGCTCCTGACGAATGGCGGGAGATTCGGGGCGTGCACGGTGCTCGGGATCTGGGCGCAGACGCTGGATCCGGTCGGCACTCCATTGTCTCGGTTCGCTTTGAAACGTGCGATAGCTGCGTTCGCGTTCGTCGACTCTGGGGTTCATCCCCCGTGCCGGGAACCGGCTGTGGAAGTCGTTGCGGTTAAAGCGGTCGTGGTGTTCGCGAGGGCGAAAGCCCGGATGATATCCATAATCCCGGTGTTTTCGAAACTCCCGATAGGGACGGTGACTGTGGTGGGGATGGTGATGAAATTTTGAAAGTCCGGCCCGGTAGGAGAAATGAAAGTAGGGTTTGGGGTAGCGGTAAGCGATGCGGGAACGGTAGAACCCCACCCGAACACAGGAGTAAGGGCGATACCAGCTTGGGTAGGTGCGCCAGGAATAGGGTGAGCTGTAGAAGGAATATCCTGGGGCCCACAAGTCTACCAGAATGGGCCAACTCACCGTGCGATAGCGTGGCAGATAATAGCTGCGTGAACCGTAGAGGGTCGATTCCCCGCGAATCTGCACCTGGTACTGACCCACACTTTCCTGTTGGATGTCGATGTAGGCGACATCGGTGAATGCGTTTTCGCCGAGAATGGCCTGTATGACGATCATGCGTCCGGAGTCGGTTTCCTGTTCGAGAACGCGCAAAAAATCAACCTGACCGTCTTCATTCAAGTCGAGGTTGTTGAGCAGCAGGTCTGGATCGTTGAGCTGTTGTTCAAAATGTTGCAGATCGTTGGAAGCCTGAAAGATTTCACCGACTGCGTTCAGGTCGAGTCCGGCACTGTGACCACTGGCCGAGGAAACCACAATGACACGGTCACCGGCACCGAGAATCGTGGATTGAGGCAGCAGTGCAGCAAGGGCGAAGGTCACGGATAACAGGGTTGAGTGGATTCTCATGGCATACCTCGGGTTGGGGTGTTTGTGCAGTATTCATGGATTTGGACGTCCCATTGCACAGGTATATTCACCGGAATCGGAAAAAACTTCCGTGCCCTTTCGGGAGAGATGCTGTGGTGGAACGGTAGTGATGGGATGCCACTGTGATTGCAGTTTTTTTACATTGGCACCTGATACAGGTTTCTTCACATTGAAGGCATGCTCAGGGACATGATATTGGAAGCAGTGCGGCAGGTTCGTGGCAAGGAGCCAGTTCGCCGCAGCATTACCAACGATGTGACCGTCAACGGTCGCAATGAATTCCTGTTTTTTGTAAAGCCCGAGTTGTTGCTTGATCGGGAATCCCTGCGCAGTGATGCGATTTTGGATCTCATCCTTGGCAAGCTGGATGCCTTTGATCTGAAGATCCGCAGCGCAAGTGTGCTTTCCGCAGGATACCTCGAAAAACATGAAATCATCGCGCAGCACTATGGCGTGATCAATCGCATTGCGAAGCATGCAAAGACAGCAGTATCTGAATCCGCCAAAATGCGCTTTGAGTCCATTTTTGGCGAACCTTTTGAGCGGGCCAAAGTGTTGGGGGGATTGGAAATCATGGATCAATTTCCAGGATTCACTCCTGAGTCTCTCGATTACCTTTGGCAAAACGGGAAGTTTGAGAAGCTGGCGGGAGGAACCTATGCGTTGCGCGTCAAGATCGACGGTGAAGGGATCTACCTCGTGAACGGGTTTCACCCGCGTCAGCTGCAACATTTTACAGAGCCGGGGCGGTGCATTGTTGTGTTTTCCCTGGTGGGGGATCTGGATTGGTCGCGCGCTCGCAGTGAGTTCATCGGTGCAACCTCTCCTGCTGATGCCCTTGCAGGCAGTATCCGGAGGGAGTTGTTGGAAAAGGCAGCGGAGTTTGGGCTTGCGGCGGTAACACCGAGTTGGAACGGAGTTCACCTTTCGGCAGGTCCAATCGAAGGATTGATTGAGCTGATCCGGTATCAGTCTGATTTTGAATCGGGCAAGCGCTTGTCTGTTGCAGATTTTGCTCTGGGTCGTGAGCTGATGCAGGAGTTTGGTGCTTCCCAAACGCAGCTGTTGCTCGAAAATCCGGAATTGTCCACCGAGAATGGAAAAGTTACGGTGTTCGACCTGACGGAGGAACAGAATGCTGCTGATGCGCTTGCGCTGCTGAAGTCTGCAGGAGTTTCCGAAACCTAAGGTCATCTTTGAATCGAAGCTCGTGAAAGTTCTGCACATCGAGTCCGGTCGCCACCTCTATGGCGGAGCACAACAGGTGCTGTTCCTGTTGCGCAACCTACCGAAGCAGGGTGTCGAGAGTGTGTTGCTGTGTGAACAACGCAGCGCCATTGCACAGGCTTGTGAGAGCGAGGGCATTGTGACCTTGAGGGCGGCGATGTCGGGCGATCTTGACCTGCGCACACCTGTGCATATTCGTCGCGCCTGCCAGAAGGTTCGACCCGATCTGATCCATGTGCACAGCCGTCGTGGAGTTGATTTCTGGGCGGGGTGGGTTGCCCGGCAATTGGGCATCCCGGCCGTGATTTCGCGCCGCGTTGACAATCCGGAACCCTCCTGGCTCGCGCAGCGAAAATACGGAATGTATGCGCGGGTGATTACCATTTCGGAGGGGATTCGACAGGTTCTTCTGAGGCAGGGTGTTCCGGAAACCAAGCTCGCACTCGTGCGCAGTGCCCTGGAGTTTGACAGTTACCCCGAAGCAATTCCGGTGGAGGTCTTTCGGCAGCGGTTTGGCATTCGACCCGGAGCGCGTGTCGTAGCCTGTGCGGCTCAGCTCATTGACCGCAAGGGTCATCGCTACCTTTTGGAAGCCCTCCCTGC
>JBEGIR010000024.1 GCA_040224245.1 Puniceicoccaceae bacterium
CAACTTTTTCGATGTGCTGCGTTTCCCCGAACTTGACGGAATCGGTGGTGCGGTTGATCTAAGCCGAAACGGTCAGTTGCTTGCGATCGGAGCCGAATTCGACAGTTTGCCGTCGCCCGGCGATGCCGGCGTGCGACCAAGCGTCGGCAGTGTTTCCTTGATCGGTTTCGGTGGAGGCGGCGAATCGTTCCCACTGACCGGTGATTTGGCGTTCAGCGATTTCCCCGCCGACACCACCTTCATTGACCCCGATGACATCGTGGCGATCTTGAACGCGGGCAACGATCTGGTTCTGCAGTTCAGCAACGACTTAGAAATTCGATCCGACATCACCACCGCGATGATGGGTGTTGGCACGCTGACCATTCAGACGGGACGTAGCATCAATGTTCTGCCCGGAACCGGCATCAACGTTGCCGACGGTTCGCTGAATCTAGAGATCAATTCCACTTCCGCTCTCACTTCGCAAACGGATTTGGCCCACTGGTTGATCAACAGCGGCAGGTCGCGATACGACTGCACCCAGGTGGAATACACCTCGCCAATGATGGTTTCCGAGGTGGGTCGAACGATCAGGGGTTCCTCCAGGGGGCTGCCCGGTTTCAGGCCTCCTTCGCCATCTGCCACAAGGCGCGAATGGGTGACCACCGCACATTCCTTGGCAAACCCTTCCACGTGTTTGGCTTCTTTTTCGATGAAACTTTTGGGGATGAAGAGCGGAAAATACGCGTTCTCATGCCCCGTATCCTTGAACATCTGATCGAGTTCACGCTGCATGTTTTCCCAAAGCGCGTAGCCCCAGGGTTTGATCACCATGCAACCGCGCACCGGTGAATTTTCGGCAAGCTCGGCAGCTCGAATGACCTGTTGGTACCATTGCGGAAAATCTTCCTGACGGGTGGGAGTGATCGCGGTTTGTGGTTTTGCAGCCATAGTGCTTTCACCGAATCCCAGAATTCCGGCCCGCGCAATTCAAAAAAAGTGTGACCACGAGGCAGTTCAATAGCCCGTGCGGTTCGGAATCGCCTCGTAGTTTGCCAGGAGTTTGAGCGCGTCGCTCTCGCAGAGCTGCTCTCGCGGAATGCGCCGATCTTTCGGAGCTTTTTGGATCTCGCGGTGAAAGTGCACATCATCAAATCCCACTCTCGCAGCATCACCAATGCTAAACCCGTAATAGATGCGATCCAAGCGGGCCCAATAAATCGCCCCCAAACACATCGGACAGGGTTCACCTGTTGTGTAGATCTCGCATCCCTCAAGGTGAAATTTCCCGAGACGATGACAGGCATCGCGGATCGCCATGACTTCTCCATGTGCAGTCGGGTCTTTTTGACTGAGCACCTGATTCCATCCTTCCCCCACGATAACTCCGTTCTGGACCACTACCGCGCCAAAGGGACCGCCACTGCCTTCCTGCATTCCCTCTCTTGCAAGTTCGATAGCTCGCAGCATAAACGCTTCCTTCACGATGCACCTCCGTCAGATGAGATTTGGGGAACGTTCCACAGGATGCCCGCCATGCCCAGCAGGAGCAGATCGCGAACAATGGCAGCGGGTTGTCCTTCCACAAAATCAATCGGACCCAGGCATCCACAATTCAGGTCAATGCCCTGCAGCCACGTCCAGGAAAGCGCAAAAATAAACGCAGCCAGCAAAATGCCCGACAGCAACACCGCCACCCGCATGCGCATGCCACTAAGCACGCCAAATCCCACCATCACTTCCAGCGCTGGCAGGTAGTGAGCCGCCACCCCGGATGCCACCTGCCCCACGATCTGGTAGGTCAGAATCTCTTGCTGGAATGCACCCGCATCCAACAGTTTAATGCCCCCTGCGAGCAGGAAAAATCCTCCCAGCCCCAGGCGACTGATCCAGTGAGCGACTAGCGTGAGCGTTGCCATGCCTTCCATCCTCCAAAGAGCACCCACACCTCAGGCAGCCCCACTTCCTCCCGCAATCGCCGCGCGACCGCGTGACTTGCATCACAGACCTCAGAGTCGCAATACACAACCACCCTTGCCCCGGGTTGCCAGCGCTCCAGCAATCCCATCAGCTCAGCATCAAAGCCAGATTCGGACAACCAGACCGCTCCGGGAACGTGCTCGGCGTCGTAGGATTCACGGTTCCGCGCATCTACCCAGAGCACCTCACCTGGCCATTGCTCAAGATCCTGCAATCGCAGCTCGCCTTCAGCAGGTTGAGGGGCTTCCCAACTCGCAGGTGATGGATGCCAGAGCACGCTCGCACCCGCCAACAGACAGGGAAAGATTCCGTACCAGAGCAGTGCTTTCATCAGATTCCTTCCGTGATGTGTTTCGCGCGATGGCGATCAACTGCTCTTCATGAATGCGTAGGCGTGAAAAACGCGCTGTTTCAAACTTACCGGAGCGTCAATAGTGACCTTCAGAATAGCCCGGAAAAACGGCTCGCTTCCCTCTGGAATCTCGGGTTGAAGCCACACCCGAAAGCGGCGTTCTCCCACAGGTTCCCAGCGCAATTTCAGCTGCTCGGTATCTGCTTCAATGGAGGTGATCGACACGTCCAGATCGGTATCCGTGACCAGATCAATGCTTTGCTCGGGGTATGTCTCCGCTCCTTTCGTCCAGTAGACAAAGCGGGGTTCGACTTTGAGCACATGCGGGATGTACACCTTGATCTGCAGGTTGTGCTCCACATCCGATGCTTCATCCGTTTGCACCGAAATGTATTTCTCCTGTGCTCCAATCCGCGATCCAAAATCAAAATGTGCCTCAATCCTGCCCGATTCTCCCGGCTGATAGGTGCGCTTCTCCAGCTTGGCTGTGGTGCAGCCGCAAGAGGAGCGAATCGAACTCAGGGTGACGGGCTGTTCCCCTACGACTTTGAAGTGAAACTCAGCAGACACCGACTCATCTGTCACCTTCGCCTCATATTCAAACACAGTGGAATCCCACTCCAACTTCGCCTGCCCTGCTGCAGTCAGCAGAAACGGCAGCAACAGTCCCGACAGGGAGCGCAACAGTCCACACCTTTGCCAAAGATTCATGCACCCAACATGCAAACCACCGGGCAGGCTTGCAAGTCACTTGATCGAATTCGGAAGCATCTGCTTTCGAAACTGCGACGGTGTGACTCCAATGTGCTCTTTGAATACGGTTGCAAATCGTATGGCACTTGAAAATCCGCACTGCCGTCCAACCGACTGAATGCTCTGACTCCCATCGCACAACAACTCGCGGGCCCGCTCAATGCGAGTGCGACGCAGGTGCATCAGCGGTGTCACGCCAAGGTCCTCCCGAAACCGTCGCTCCAGTACGGATCGGCTGACTTTTAATGCCTTGATCACGCTCTCCACGTTGATGGGGGTTGCAAAATTGTTCTGGATGAACTGCACGGCCTCACCGACCACGGGATCGCTGACGACAAAGGTATTGGAGCTTTCGCGCATGATCAGACCTGTCGGTTCAAACTTTCGGTGGCGTACTTCCGCTGCCTTTCCGCGCTCCCTTTCCCTCAATAACCGCACCAGTTCGGCAGCGGCGTCATGTCCCATTTTCTCAAAAGGGATTCGGATGCTTGAAAGTCCCGGATTGGAGATCTTGCAGAGCAATTCATCATCATTGGTGCCAATGATGGCCAGTTGCTCAGGAACGGAACGCCCCAGTTCAAGCGCAGCACGGCAGCATTCATAAGCGAGGCAATCATTGATCGCATAGAGTCCCGTGCGATGCGGCAGTGAAACAATCCAGTGCCGAATCTTCTGACGCAAATGCCGCAGATCTTCCGCTGTCGTCGGCTCCTGCCCTGACAGGTCAGGTGTCAGAAACAGAAACGGTGCGATGCCCTTTGAGCGCAACGCATCACAAAACGCAGCCTGACGCGCTGCCGAGCGGCGGTGCCCCATGTGCCCCACAAATGCCACCGACTTGAACCCTCTCTCCGTCAGTACAGATGCCGCAAGGCTCGCGACAGCGATTTCATCGATGGCGAGGGTGCTCACCCCCTCTTGAAACTCGCTGCAACCCACAACCACCGTCGGCAATTGCCTGGCGACCGTCAACAGGAGGGTTTCGTCACATCGCCCCGAATCGAGCACCATCGCTCCGGCAAACAGAGTTTCAGTCACCTTGCCTGCATCGAACCCCTGCAAGCATTCAAACGGGGAAAGCGTCCACTCCGAATCGTTTCGCAGGAAACCCGCCATCCCCAGCAACATGCGCTTGCTCCAGGAACTCGGCTGGCAGAAGACAGCAAGATTGCGCGGGGTCGATGATGGGGAGGCAGATTGGGAACCGGACAAAGCATTTTTCATGAAGTCAGATCGAAGGTGTCAAATAGCCAAAAATTTCTAGAGACTGGCTGCTGGGCGGGGTTGATCGACCAACAGCTGCGCGCGGGACGGACGGCGCTGGATGTAGAAAAACGGAAAGTTGGGTCAACAACGCAAGTTTTCCGCATCCGGGGTATCACGCCGCCTGGAAAACCCACGAAAAAACCAAGAGTGGTTAATGAATTACCGTTCTTCCGTCCGTTGCATCCCTTCGAGCTTCCGTTCAGATATGCACAATCGCATTCCCAAAACGGGACAGTATGCAGGATTCATATTCATGAACAGGAAGGTTTGTTGATGAATACACCGCTCTGCGTCACACCCGTTCAGCCCTTTTCCCACCTAACGCTTAATGTAAGAATAAACGAAAGGATTGGCTTTCTCTTAAGAATTCGTAAACCCGATGTCAGGTATCTTATCCACGGATACGGTCCGATCTATTCACCAACGCTAACCCCACACTCGACTCCATGACTAACACCGCCCCGGGGGATTCCCCTTCACACGAATCCAAACCCAACACCGCCGTCAAGCTCAGCTGGCTGGAAAAGTCCGGATACGCCGCTGGCGATTTCGGCTCCTGTCTCTACTTCGGGGTGTTCATGAGCTTCCTGAGCTACTTCTACACCGATGTGTTCGGGATTACCGCCGCCGCAGTTGGCACCATGGTTTTTGTGACGCGAACCTGGGACTGGATCAACGACCCCATCATGGGCATGCTCGCGGACCGCACCAAAACCCGCATGGGCAAGTTTCGCCCCTGGCTGATCTGGGTGCTTCCGTTCTGGATTCTGCTCGGTGTGCTCACGTTCACGACTTTTGATTTCACGCCAATGGGCAAGATCATCTACGCCTACGTCACCTATACACTGCTGACCATGGCCTACACCGCGATCAATGTGCCCTACTCCGCCCTGATGGGGGTGATGACTTCGCGTTCGGATCAGCGCACCGTGCTTTCTTCGGTGCGTTTCATTGGTGCCTTTGCGGGGACTTCAGTGGTCAACGCCACCATGCTCGGTCTGGTCGCGTTTCTTGGCCGGGGCAATGACCAACTCGGATTCTCCCTCACCATGATGGTGTATGCCTTCCTCTCTGCTTCGGCATTCGTGTTCACCTTCCTCACGGCAAAGGAACGCGTGCAGCCCCCAGCGGGTCAGCGCACCACCGTCCTCAAGGACCTTTCTGCAGCTGCCAAGAACGGTCCCTGGATCGCAGTGATGTTCATCAGCATCATGACGATCATGTGGATCGCGATTCGCGGCGGAGCCACCATCCACTACTTCAAATACGTCTCGGGCAGTGAGCACTGGGGCAGTCTCTTTCTCACTGTTAGCACGGTCGTGCAGATTTTTGGGGTGATGATGACCAAGCAGTTTACCATCTGGTTTGGAGGAAAGAAGAACACGTACATCGCCCTCAACATCATCAATGCCATTTTCCTCGCCCTGTTCTACTTCATCAGTCCCACCAATATTCCACTGATCATGGTACACCAGGCCATCAGTTCATTCATGACCGCACCGCTGATGCCGCTGTTCTGGTCCATGATCGCGGATACCGCTGACTACGGTCAGTGGAAACTCGGACAGCGCTCAACCGGACTGATCTTTTCCACTGGCACCTTCGCCAACAAAATCGGCTGGTCCATCGGTCCCGCGATTTCACTGTGGCTGCTGAGTTTCTTTGGCTTTGTTGCCAACGTTGAGCAGAGTCCGGACACGCTTCAGGGTCTGCGCCTGATCATGAGTCTGATCCCTGCTGGCGTTGCCATGCTCGCCGCCGGAGTCGTCCTGTTCTACAAGATTGACGCCAAGACGGAGAAAGAAATGGAAGCCGCCATGGCCACACTGCAGAGCAAGGAATAATCCATCCGCCCCAAGGCGAACGCTTGCATCCTGCAACGCCACTTGGCCATCGGCCCAGTGGCGTTGTGCGTTGTGGGAACCGGCACAGGCTGCAGCTACGGCAGGCTCACATCCCACACCCGCGAGTAGCGGGACTGACCCGCTGGTCCCTCTACCGTGAGCACCACCACATAGTGCCCCGCTTCTTCATAGGTATGAACGGGATGCTGCTCGGTGGAACTTGCACCATCCCCAAAATCCCAGTGCCAGTGATCCACGCTCCCTGCGCTTTCATCCCGAAACGCCACAAGGCGACGCTCCACATCCACCACCTGGTGCGTCCAGTAGGCCCGGATGCCTTCCGACTGCTGCTCTAGCGGCATCAGCCGAAATCCAACAAGCTCGGCAGCCTTGCCATACATCGTGTGGGCACGGGAAAGGTTCCAGAACCCGTTGTTGCGCGGACTCTCCACATCGTCGTAGTCGATGATCGCCCAGCTCAGGCCGATCAAATTCCCCTCCACCAGCTGCGTCAGCTCCGAATGCGTCGGGCCGTCCTTGCTCGCATGATCAAACAGGGTCACAAAAAACTCCATTCGCAACACGCCGCCCTCGCCCGGTTCAAAATCATAGTCGTAGGCAATGTTCGCGTATGGCAATTCCTTCAACCACTGTTGCGGCCCCCAGAGCATGGCCCAGCTCTTTTCGCGTGCAGGTGTGAAGATGTGGTAGTTCTGCGCATGTTCACCCTGCCTGCGCTGGAAGTAATCCTGTTCGCTCACTTCATCCGCGTTCTCCCGGAAACGGCTGACAAAGGGTTCCCCCGAGAGATCCCCGTCCACCACAATCTCAAAGGTGTCGTTTTTCAGTCCTGGCAGCGAAAAATCCCAGTAATCATCGTAGGCCTCATAGTAGAAATAGAGTCGGCTCATTCCCTTTACCCAAGCCACTTTTACCGTGACATCCAGCGATTCGGGCTGAATCGTTTCATGTTTGCCCAGCGAATCCCACAGCTGTTCCGTTCCGACTCCATACAAGTCCGGCACGCTCTCCCAATCCTCGAAGCTTCCGTCAATGCGCGGAATCGCATCGCTGGGAAACTGGTAAATCTTAAACTCGGTTTCAGGTCGCTCGAGCGCAGTCAGGCTGCAAACCCCAGCCCATCCGACCATCAGGGCCATGACCAGGCGGCGCGTGAGCACTTGTGGCATCCGTCTTGCATTCAGATGCCGGGAAGGACAAAGATTGTGGCAGGCCATGGTCAGTGCGTCGTTTCCGAAAGCTGGTAGATTTCGATCTGATCGACCTCAATGCGGCTGAGCACCGTGCGAAATGCAAACCACCCCTTGTCGAGGAATGCAGGGTCGTTGTACTCAAACAACAGCTCACCATCCCGGAAGTAGGCGGCCTTTCCATCCGCTGCAATCAGTTCAATCGTGTAGGTGCGGTCGGGTTCAATCATGAACGCAGGATCCGACAGATCGTGCTCTGGCAGCAGTGGACGCTTGCCTCCGCCTTCATAACGGCGAAAGCGGGTGGTCTCATTGTAGTTGCCGCCCATGCCCACATAGTAGGTCTGCAGGATGTCATAACTGGCAAAACTGCCGTCGCGCTGATGCCCTTCATAGAAGTGATCCTGCAGATGCCCCGGTTCACTCGCCATCCAGAAACAGTTGATGTCCGAAACACGCGCTTTGGAGGAGGCACGGATCTGATAGCGGATGCGTACCGGTGCCTCCAACACTTCGCGATACCACACACTGCAACCTGCCTGGTCTTCGATCACCAGTTTTCCCTGTTCCAGGAACACGCGGCCTCCCGGCTGCTGTTCCACGACCCAGGCGTCAAGATTCGTCTCAAAGGTATCCTTGAAAATCAGTTTCATTTGCGATTCTTCTTCAGGGTTTGGGGATTTTGAACAGGAGCTGAGCATGCACACGACCCAAGCACTCAACAGCACGCAACACCCACGAAAATGGCTAGCATTCATACAGTCAGAAGCTAAAGAGTTTGGCCCATGCTTTCCACCGAAAGAGGATATGACAGTCAGAAGCTGCGCGTTGCAGGTGATCACTCCGGCAGCGCACCATACTCGACTCTGGCCCTATAAACCTCCATACCCCATCCATTGTATTCATGACACATTCCACCCAACCCGTTGTTGCTCCCGGTGAATTCACCTTTGCCGTTGCACTGCTCGAACACGGCCACATTTACATGCAGACCGAAGGGCTGCTGCAGGCTGGTGGCACCCTCAAATGGGTGTATGACACCGATGCCACGCGTCTCAAACAGTTTGTGGAAAAATACCGCCACACGGGCGTCCAGGCCGTCGATTCGCTCGACCGCATTCTCGACGATCCCGACATCCAGCTGGTCGCAGCCGCGGCAATCCCCAGCGAGCGTGGTCCCATCGGTTGCCGCGTGATGCAGGCGGGCAAAGATTATTTCACCGACAAATGTCCTTTCACCACCTTGCAGCAGCTTGAGGACGCACGTCGCGTCGTCCGGGAGTCTGGACGCAAATACTCCGTCTTCTACAGCGAGCGCCTGCATGTGGAGAGCGCATACGTCGCTGATGAGCTGATCCGTGGCGGTGCCATCGGGGAGGTCGTGCACATCGCCATCATGGGACCCCACCGCCTCGGACAGGGTCCACGACCCGCATGGTTCTACGATAAACAGCGCTATGGCGGCATCCTCACCGACATCTGTTCCCACCAGGTCGATCAATTTCTCCACTACACGCGCTCCACGAGCGGCACGGTGGAACATGCCCGGGTCGAAAACTTCGCCCATCCGAATACACCCGATTTGGAGGACTTCGGAGAAGCCGTCTTTCGGCTCAGCAGCGGAGCCTCGTGTCACTCGCGGGTGGATTGGTTCACCCCGGATGGTCTGCGCACCTGGGGTGACGGACGCATGTTTGCCATCGGAACCCAGGGCTACCTCGAAATCCGCAAATACATCGACGTCGCAACCTCCACCGAAACCGACCGCATCTATCTCGTCGATCAACAAAAGGAGCAGCGCATTGACTGTCTCGGCAAAACCGGATTCCCCTACTACGGTCAACTCATTCTCGACTGCCTCAACCGCACCGAAAATGCCATGACCCAGGATCACGCCTTCCTGGCCGCCGAGCTCTCCCTCAAGGCTCAGGCACTCGCCGACAAAAAGCGCAACAACGCTTGAGTATTCTTTAACATTTGACGAAAACCGGAAGACAAACAGGCCAACTCCAAGTTCTGAATTGATCATATCGGCTCTGTCGAAAAGATTTGGAGTTGCCCATCATTTCTCATCTTGAACTTCCTGTTGCAATGTGCGCTTCCTTGAAACCCAGTTTGTCGAATGCAACACCATGCCGCTGTGCAAATCGCCCTCGTTCCCATCTTTTCGCAATAACCCGTTGGATACGCCGAACCTGCCATTGGGCATGCATGGGTTCTGGAGTCGTTGCTGCCTCATTGCCATTGGCGGGTCGGGAGCTGACGCGGGTTTGGCAGAGCGAAGCATTGATGGACAAACCCGAGTCCGCACTTTTCTGCGCCGATAGTGAACGTGTATTTGTTTCCAATATCAGTGGCGATTATTTTGCCCTCGATGGTACTGGGTTCATCAGCACTGTCGCACTGGATGGTTCGATCCTCCAGCTGCACTGGTTTTTCGGAGGATTAAACAACCCGCAAGGACTTGCGCTGCACGAGGGATTGCTTTACGTGGCCGATCTCACGCGGGTGATCTGCATCAATACCCAGGACGGGTCGCTGGAACGCATCATCGCGATTGAGGGTTCCGAATTCATCAATGACCTCAGCGCGGACGCTAACGGAGACATTTACGCTTCTGACTGCAAGCGCAACCGCATTTACCGCATTCGTGAAGGTGTGCCCACGCTCTGGCTTGAAGCGGATGCAATGAATGGAATCAACGGCATCCTTTGTGAAGAAAGCCGCTTGCTCTTTATCAATTTCACAGATGGCCGCCTATACGCAGTGAACAAAGCAACCCAGGAAATCAGCATGTTGTGCGAAGGCATCGCCAATGGAGATGGCATCACTTCGGATGGTGCGCAGGGTTATTTTGTATCGGGAGCGTGGCAGGGTGAGGTGTTTCACATCAATGCAAGTGGACAGAAACAACTTGTGCTCGATCTCGGTACCGAGGGTCACATCGCCGCTGACCTCACTTATCTGTCCGAATCACAGCTCCTGCTCATCCCTACACTTTATCAAAGTTTGCTCGCCTACCGCTGGCAGTAGGAGGGCGCAGCAAAGCATCAAACGGATTTACCATTAAATGGACTCACCGCATGCCTCGGCAGGCCCACAAATGGGTGCGAGCAATCACCTGAAACGCGCCCTGATTTAGCAACATTGTCGTTCAGCCCCGTAGGGCTTCCGTTCATCGGAAGCCGCCAGTGCGACAAACTGCAACGCAGGCGCGTGCTGGAAGCTCCCGCTACAATACCCCTCCCACCCGAAGGACTCATACCCTTTTGGCTTATACAACTGAATCCTATAACACCGGCTGCCGAATGTCTCCACAACCGTAGCCGGATTCGGGAGAATTCGGGCCGTCGTTGCAGTTCAAGATTCCAAAATTGTGAACCATCGAAACCATTTTACATTTCCCTGAGCAAGGAACGCTCCCAAGCTTCGCTCATGTCTTGAGGCAGATCCAGTGTTCCCGAGTTTTGAACCCACAAGAACAGGGAAAAATCTTTATTTTTTGCGTCTGACCCCCTCGGATTTCCTCACCTGTTTCATCGCTTTCGACTCCATCCCCTAAAGCTCAGAGTCGTCCGGGAGCAGGTTCTGGAGCTGGTCGCGAGAGACAAAATCCCGAAACGCAAAGAACGCTGGGAACCCCGTGTGAGGAAACACCGAAACCGTGGGAAAACATGGATGACTCGCCCACGACAGGCCTACAAAACGGAGCGTGAAATCAATCTGAAAAACGCCTTAAGTTAGCGACGTTGCGAGTTGTATGGGCCGCCTGGTTGTGTATTCTTATTTCTATTCCTTTTTGAGCTAAAGTGGCCAAGACACTCTCTACGTCTTCTTTCTTTTTCATGCCTACACTGGAGACTAGCTGATTGGCTTGATTCTTGAAGTTCAGGATGAGGTAGTCATTGGAATCGCTGAATCCAAGTGCTTCACATTCGGATAAATCTGAATATCTCCACAATTGGTTATTCAAACCGTTCTGCCTGAGAAGTGCTACTTTGGATACGCTGATGAATGATGGAGCCAGATAGTGTAGCCATCTAACGCCTGACGTAAGAAAAAAGGCGATCCCAGCAGCCAGGATGACTCCTGCGAATGGACCGATTCCATATTCTTCGTTTCCTCTTTTTGATGTAAACCAGAGAAACGCGAAAAGACCGAAATACAGAAGAGTGTAGGGTAGCTGCTTGAGCATCATCGTTCTCTCAGGAGGTCGGAATGCTCTCCTGAATGACGATGGCTCGATCCATTTGTGGTGGGGCTTCAGTTTTTCGAGCATCTTCGTTTCTTACACAACGTCGAAGTCCTCTCACACCTGCCCGAGGGCGGGGCTTCGACTGCGGGTTGAGGGTGGAATGGTCATGGCGGATTGAACTCGCGGCGGAGCAGGTGTTGAGAGCGACGACTTGTTATCCCCTCTTTAGCCAGTCGGGGAGCCATTTGAATACGCTGTTCTCATTGTTCTTGAGCCACACAAGCCATTTCTCCTGATAGAACTCAATCTTCGGGTAGATGTCGAGATACTCGCTTCCAGTGAAGGTCTCTCCTCTTCTTTCGACGGGAAGAATTGCAATATTCTCGATGGGCTTGTTCCCATCAGCCACCCCCAATTCCCAAGGAACCCATTTTGAGTTCTTCGAGTTCTCGGTCACAAGAACGAGAAATCTGGGATACTCCTGAATCTTTGCCTTGAGCTTCTCTGCCGTCTCCGCGGATATCTCCTTTGGCATCGTTTCGTCCAACCAATCCACGTAGACGTCTACACCCTGAGATTTCAGAAAGCCAACAGCAGCGAGAACCAAATCTCTATCACCATGAGAGTGGGAAAGAAAAATTCCAGTCGCTCGCGATGCCCGAGCTTCGGATAGAATCCGAGAATTCGCCGCTTTTATTGTCGAGGCAGACTCCTCGTATTTGCGAAGCGTCGATTCTGAAAGCCAAACTGCCATAACATCAGAGGTTGGGAAGTGCGAACATCACCACGAGAGTTATCAGAATCATAAACGGATAGAAAACCAGCAATGTCTTTGAGAAAACTCCGCTCAGCCAAGTAGCGTCACCGCAATCAAACTTTGAGGCATCCAAGTTAAAGTCCACCGCTTCCGGATCAACTGCCGATGCCTCTGCATATAGCTTTCGGTATCGTCGTTCAGTCGCGATGAAAAATCCGTCCAGAATCCAAAAGCACGGAATCGCGATGTAGGACACGAGAACATATCGAATCTCAGCATCCTTGGCAGCGAGCGCGTAGAGAGCAGAAACCAAGGTGATCCCCCAACCTTTGATCAAGAAAGAGTTGGATGCCATTCGGGTGATTATGGCTTGGATAAATTCGAGGTGTTTTAATTTTGCGTCCATTGGTCTTAATACCTGCTCCTAATTGCAAGCGCCTCGTCAATGATTGCAGTGACGTTGTCTGCAATCCACCGATAAACCGATTTGCTGTCATATCCCGGCGGATCGTAGGCTCTCACGATCTGATCAAACTGCTGATTGGATAGAGTAAATCCACTAAATGGATTCGCCCCCTTGGTCGCAGGCCGCTGATGGCGATCTAAGAGCTTATGAATATGAATCCCCGCTACGCCTTTACCGGCCTTCCAACTCTCGGTGATCTCGTAATTGATCCACTTTCGGCCTGCTGTCTGAGCTCCGATAAGAACCAGCGTGCACGACCTGCCCTTCATTTGTGTCTGGATCCACCGTTGAATCGCTGCATCTCCTGCTTTCGTGACGGTTTCCCAATCATTGTCGTGCGCCGCCTTGTTGCCATCAAGACTTCCGATGTTGCGAATCTGGGATACGCGCCAATTGTCGGGAACGTAGTGGAAACTGTAAAAAACGTGGCGTGCCATTTTCTTGGGATAACGTCAAACTGAGGGATTATGAATCGCGGAGCGGTTCATAATTCCTCTCCAGTGTCTTCCATGAGAAGGCTATTCAAGATAAAAGGTTTCTGAGTTCACGAAGGTGGTTTTTAAAGAGGAGTGATTGGAGTGCTGGACGATCCCTTGTTTGTCTGGCTTCCATACGCACTGTTGGTGAAGTGATCCTAAACTTCTG